>JAUWZH010000016.1 GCA_030615435.1 Candidatus Brocadiaceae bacterium
GCTGACCGACCAGATTGGCGTCCGGCCCGCCAACATCCACATATACGACGCCACGCACGGGCAGGGCCTCGCCAGGGCCACGCCGTTCAGGGGCCTGCCCGAAGGGGTGAGGATCGAGGACGCCTGGGGCGGACACGACACGCCTGCGCCGGTGGCAGGGCCCTGGCGGGAGGGCAAGGGGTCGGCTCAATGCCTCGGCCCCCTGGCGCGCGGGGAGGTGGACATACTGCTCAACGTCGCCCTGTGCAAGGGCCACGGGGCGGGCTTTGGCGGTTTCACCATGGCCTGCAAGAACCACTTCGGCACGTTCACTCCCGCCCACGGTCACCAGGTCGGCGCTACCGATTACCTGTTGTCCATCAACAAGTCCGAGGCGATACTCGGCCCCACGGACCGGCGCAGCGGCAGGGTGCTGTTCCCCCGGCAGCAGCTCTGCCTGATTGACGCCCTCTGGTCGAGCCGGGGCGGCCCCTCGGGCCATCCCGAGACGCAGTCGAACCGCCTGTTCATGGGCACCTTCGGGCCGGCGCTGGACTACCAGGTGGCCACCAGGTTCCGCCGCGACACGATGCACTGGCCGATCAACCAGAGGGTGACAGAGCGGTTCCTGACCGAGTTCGGCTTCAAGGCCGATGACCTGCCGGAGGACGGCCGGATCATAGACGCGATGAAATACACGAGTTGAGCGCGGCAGCGGCAGGAAGAGACACATGAAACAGGTCGAGATCGGCGTGCAGACCTACACCTACCGGCGGTTCGACATCGCCGGCATCGTCGCGGAGCTCAAGGACAGCGCAATCACGGCCCTTGAGTTGTTCCTTTCGCACCTGAGCCCCGAGAGCACGGCCGACGAAGTGGCCGAGGCTCGCGCGAGGTTCTCCGACGCGGGACTGCGCGTCTGCGGCGTCGGAGTGTGCCGCTTCAGTTCCGAGAGGCCGGACGAGCTGCGCCGGACGATCGAATTCGCCGCGCGGCTGGGCTGCGATTACATCAGCATTGACGTTGAGCCTGACGATGCAGAGGGCAAGGAGATGCTCGTGAAAGCCGCCCTGGAGGCGGGCATCCTCCTGGCGATTCACAACCACGGGCCGGGGCATCACTACGAGAGCGCAGAGAGTGTTCTTGCGAGCTGCGGGGGATACGACCGGGTCCTCGGGGCGTGCGTTGACACGGGGCACTTCCTGCGCGTGGGCCAGAGCGCCGAGCACGCGATTGAGGTGCTTGGCGAGCGGGTCCACGCCGTGCACCTGAAGGACTTCGTTGACGCGGAGACGGAGGTCGTGCCCGGCACCGGCAACCTGAGCTACGGTGCGGCGCTCTCAGCGCTTCAGCAGCGTACGAACTTCGCTAGTGCGCTGGTGATCGAGTACGAGGCCGATCCCGAGAACCCCACGCCCGGCGTGCGCCAGAGCGTGGGCGTGCTCAAGCAGGCCCTGGAGGGGCGGGATTAGCGCACCCGAGGCGGCTGGCCGCCGAGCTGGCGCCGCCGCTCGGCAGGTGTCAGATCGGCGTCGGTCGAATGCATGGGCACGCTCCTTCTCAGGGCTGCACCCACGACGACCTCGGCCTTGCCGCCGGTTCGGCGTCGGGCAGGAAGATGTTCCCTCTCTGTTATATACCCCGTGGGAGTTCGAAACGTCGAAAATGGGGTCCGGGGGCAACCGCCCACGATTATGTTCCGCATGGCTCTATGCCTTCGCTTCGCTCAAGAGTTCGAGCTTCGTCTGACGCCTTTCGCCGACGTAGCCCTGTAGCTGGTCGGAATGGAGGCCTTTGGACACCGAAATACTGGGAAGTACCATTTGCCCGGACATTGACTCGAGGGGAGGACAACGGATAATGCAGGTGCTGCCTTGGGGATGGGGGGAGACTTGCTCACGTCGATACCCAACCTTCCCTCAGCGAACTGGCGTCCTATTCGCGATCTGGCCGTCTGGGCTCTTGTGAGGACTGACGCAATGAACCACCGTTCTCTTGAAGAATACGGCGAAGCCGCTCACGTGCTCTCTCTTTACGGCACATGTCTATTGTTCGACTTCGCCAAGCATGACCTATCGGTGCGAGACATCATTATCCGCAACTTCATCGCGAGGTCGATTCGGTCCGTCAACGGCATGCTCGTGCTTTGGCAGTACCGTGATTATCACGACTGTTGGATGCTTCATCGGTGTCTGATGGATCGCCTATTCCACCTTTGGGACTTGGTGGACAACGACGCCTTCGAAGCATTCGACGACTGGTCGTTCAAGCAGCAGTACGAGTATAACAACGCCATCCGAAGCGATCCTGACCGCAAACACGAAGCCCTGAATCCGACGCAGGATCAGAAAGATCGATACAACGCACTGAAAGGCAATCCTCCACAGTGGCAAAGGCCGGATGCTGAACGCGTTGCGAAGCAGCATGATCTCCGTCCTCTATACAAGTACGGCTACCACTACGCCTGTATGCACGTCCATCCGATGTCCAATGACGGAGACGTTGATTTCCTCGAACTCACCGGCCTCGGGGTGACGCAGCCGGGCCACCTGGAGTTCATGGAGAAGAGCATCTCTGCCGTTCATAATTCATGCGGAATTGCGACAGTCATCATTCAGGACGGATTGAATGCGAGCACACTGAAATGGCGACCCATCGTCTACGATTTCCTCGATCACTTCCGAGACTTCCTCGCCGCTGGCAGCAATCAGTATCAGGCAACCTTCTATAAGATTGGAAGAATGAAACAGGGAGGACTACCCTTGGCAACCCCCGGAGACGCAGCCTCGTGACAGCTCAGAAAAGTGCTCGACTCTGTATGTACTGTGGCAGTCCGGTCGGTAGAGTCCGGAGGGGCGAACACGTCGTGCCCAAGTCACTGGGGTGCGTTGTTGCGCTGCGCTGCGTATGCAACGGGTGCAACAACGCGATGTCCGTCATCGACAAGGAACTGGTCTCCAAGACACCCTTGGGCATCGTTGCGCAACAGGAGTTGGACACCTCAACCGATGGCTTGTGGGACTACAACGCTGAGCATGATCTGGCGTTGGAAGCTCGGATAGTCAAGGAGCTGGACGCCCCTGCCTTGTGGCCTCAGGTGGTGTTCGACGATCGCGGCCCGATGTTCTGGTTCGACTTAGCGGAAGCGCGCCAGGTAGGCGAGCAACGCTACATGAAGGCGTTCCTGGGTTTCCTCAGAAGGGCGCGAGACACGCTTCGGGGCGCGCACAAGAGGCCGCGTTGGCTTTGGATGCCAGTGGCGCACCTGCCCCGAAGAGGCAGATTCCCTCCGCGCGTCTTCACGCCTCATGGCTACCGTGAATGGAGCAACAGGATTCACTTCCTCTGTAGGTATGCCAAGTCGGTCGACAGGAACAAAATCCTCTGGTCGTTGGACAACTGGCATCCTTTCGAAGGGAAGGTGAGAGAGAAGGAATACTGGGGAGCTATCGACCCCGAAGCGCAGATGTCTTACAACTGCCGGGACGTCCTACGGGCTCTCGTCAAGATCGCTCTCAACTTGCTGGCGCACGTCTGTGTGAGGACGCCGGTCAACGAGGATACCTTCCCCGAGGCGATTGCTTTTGTCCGATACGACCAGGGCTCGGGGCCGTCACGACACGACTGCGGCTTTGTCTGGAACGCGGACGTCGCGGCCCTAGGGTGTCCGGCAGACGGTCACAAGTTCCGGCTCACGCACGATCGGAACTGGGCCATGGACTGTGCATTCTTCGGCGGCAGAATCGGCGCTACCGTCGCCTTCCCCGGCCCGTCCGATGAGCAGTGGAATCGCGCCGAGATTGTGGCCCCGCTGGAAAGTTCCCAGTGGAGCGTCGAGACCTCTCCAGTGATCCTTCCTCGCAGGATGCATGTTGAATGGGGTGATCTCTCCCGCATCGCGCCGTCGCTTCGCATCAGGAACGTCGAGCACCGAGTACGCTTCGAGCGTCGCCCCTCAAAGAAGCATTCCCGTTGACCCGCCGCCTGTGCCCGAACGGGCCATGGCGGGCAAACCCTTTTCCACTTCAACTATGGCACTGTCTCTGGCCCGGGCAGAGATGGGCACTCGCCGCTGTTCAACTCACCGTCGGAGTTCGAAACTTCAAACTGGGGTCCGGTCGGTACGCGGTTGTTAACCCAGAGGGGATTGTTCAATAGAGAATCAGAGAGTTTTGGCACGGACTTCCTGGGTCCAGTAGCAACCCCCACGGTTGCTTTCGGACCCCACGCTCTCGGTCTCGAACCAGAGAATCTCACGGGGCCGGCCTCCGTGCGCCTACGTGTCTTTCGATCTGCTCAAGGAGGGCAGCCGCTCCGCGCAGACCGGCTCCCATTGTATCACTGCCCGCCGTTTTCTCAAGGGTCCCTCAGGAATCTTCTGGCGGCACCTGATCCCTTGCTGCCCAGGCAGTTGCCGACAGCCTTCCGACAAGAGAAGAC
The DNA here is from genome assembly GCA_030615435.1 of Candidatus Brocadiaceae bacterium. Taxonomy (GTDB): domain Bacteria; phylum Planctomycetota; class Brocadiia; order SM23-32; family SM23-32; genus JAUWZH01. The sequence goes on from JAUWZH010000016.1 coordinate 4,420, forward strand.
TTATCGCTGAGGCCGAGGAGCTTTGTTGCGCCAGAGAGTATTTTTATACGTCCGGACCCCTGAAAACGGGACGCGGCGGTTCAAAGTGGCATTCAGGTGGCAGTCCCGGAGCACTATCGGGAGCGAAATGGCGGGTTGGCAGCATCGAGAGTACGGGCTCGGTGCACTGCGGGGGTGTTCCCGGGGTGGGGAAACGTCACATCTTCTCGCAGATCGCGCGGGCGAATTCGCTGCATTTCAGCAGCGTCGCACCCTCCATCTGGCGCTCCAGGTCGTAAGTGACCGTCCCGGCCGCAACCGTCGCCTTGAGACCCAAAAGGATCGTGTCGGCCGCTTCCCGCCACCCCATGTATTCGAGCATCATCCGACCGCTCAGGATCAGGCTGGAGGGGTTGACCTTGTCCTGGCCGGCGTACTTCGGGGCGGTGCCGTGGGTGGCCTCGAACAGCGCCAGGCCGTCGCCGATGTTCCCCCCTGGCGCGATGCCGAGCCCGCCGACCTGCGCGGCCGCCGCGTCGCTGATGTAATCCCCGTTCAGGTTTGGGGTTACGATGATGTCGTACTCGTCCGGGCGGAGCAGTATCTGCTGGAACATGGCGTCCGCTATGCGGTCCTTGACGAGGAGCTTGCCGGGGGGCAACCGGCCGCCGCACTTGTCATAAAGCTCGCTCTCGGTTACGGTTACGCTGCCGAACTCCTCCGCCGCCAGCTCGTAGCACCAATCCCTGAAAGCCCCCTCGGTGAACTTCATGATGTTGCCCTTGTGCATGAGGGTCAGGCTGCGGCGGCCGTGTTCGAGGGCGTAGCGAAGCGCCATGCGCATGAGGCGCCGGCAGGCGGTGCGGCTGATGGGTTTGATGCCGATGCCGGAGTCGGGGGGGAGCTTCGCGCCGAGTTCTAAGTCCAGGAACCTCCTGAGCTTATCGGCTTCGGCGGTGCCCTGGGCGAACTCCACGCCGGCGTAGACGTCCTCGGTATTCTCGCGGAAGACCACCACGTCGAGCCGCTCCGGATGCTTGACCGGGCATGGCACCCCCGGCACCCAGAAGACCGGTCGCACGCAGGCGTAGAGGTCGAGCACCTGGCGGAGGGTGACGTTTGCGCTGCGATTGCCTCCGCCCACGGGCGTGGTAAGGGGACCCTTGATGGCGACGCGGAAGGTGCGGATGGCTTCGATGGTCTCCTGGGGGACCCATTCGCCGAAGAGTTCGAGCGACTTGTCGGCGGCGTAAAGCTGGGCCCAGCAAATACTTCTGGCACCCCCGTAGGCCTTCTCGACGGCGGTCTCGATGACCAGCTTCGCCGCTCGCCAGATGTCGGGCCCGGTGCCGTCGCCCTCTATGAAGGGGATAATGGGCCGGTCGGGCACCCGGAGTTGGCCCTCCACGCAGCGGATGGGCTCGCCGTCCGACGGTATGGTGGGCTCTTTGCTGGGCTGGCTCATGACGTTGATGTAACTTCTTGCTCACACGGCGACTACAGACGGCTATCGCAGGCCAGCATGGCCTTTCATGCAGCGACAGGCAGTGCACTCCAGTGTCATTTCGCCGGCACGATGAGCGCCGTCCTGTCGGGGAAAATCTTGAGGGTGATCGTCCCGTCCGAACTGCGGGCCCCAGCACCTGCGCGCAGGGCCGGCGTTGTCGAGGAAAAGGCCGTCGCCGCCGCGCTTCATGATCTCCTCCGCGCGCTTCAGAAGGCCGTCGCGCGTCTTGCGCACGTTGAAGCACAGTTCGTAGACCAGCTTGCCGTCACGGCGAAAGTAATTCGGCTGGAGCTGCGGGCGGCCAAGCTGATCTATCACCACTGTGTCCGGGATCTCGCCCGCCCGCCAGTCGGAAGCGAACTGATAGCCGAGATTCAAGTACGTCAGTGAGCGGATACCCCGACGGTGCAGCTCCTCGATGGAGCGCCGTTCGGTGGGCCCATGCGTCCGTACGTCGTAGCCGCGCCAGGCCGGCGTATCGAGGTCGTCGAGGTCCTCAGGAGCCCGGCTCCCGATGTGCTCGGCCGTCATCAGCCAGTTATCGTGCTCTTTCAGCGACACGACTTGTTCCTCCCCAACCGGGACTTGCCCGGTCGCGAGCCGGATGGGGACTCGTACGCAACGGTCGTTATACAGATTGCCCGGCGGCCTGTCAACGCCCTTCTTGCTGCAATTCAGCTCGGGGCGGGTCCAAGGAGGAGTATAGACCCTCTCATCGTCGCAGACAGCTTTCTTTGACGGGGCAAAGCCCCTGGCGTTAGCGCCTCGCGATGCGCCAGGTAACGCGCCAGCGCCTCCTCCAGCGGCGCCTCTGCGACACGTCGGGCGCGAAGCACAACGGTAGACAGGTGGGGAGCGTACCTCGCGAGAGGAGATTCCGGATTTCTTCGCGATATTCGGTCTTGCTTTCAAGCCGGAACTGTTTATAATGTAAGGTGGTTGCTGAAGGAGCAACTGCGGACGGGACGCATGGACGTTCTGGCCGCGGCAGCGGAGAATTATCGGCATCTTGTCGGTTGCAAGGGTGGCAATCTGCGCGGCAGCCTTGTTGCCGAGACGGGGCGGAATTGATAAGGCAAGTCCTCCCGAGGAGGGGAGATTGTCGGAGCGTCGCTTTTTCCGTATACTATGGAGGTTGAGCGGGGAGAGGGCACCGAAATGCCTTTGGAAACTACCCCGTCGGCAACCTGGAGGGCAGAATTGCCGAAGGTTGTCCGCGAAGAGACGGGGAGAAGCATTGAGGGAGGAATACGGTTCCTGCAGGAGTGACGTAGCAGAGAGGGGACGAGAATGGCCAAGCAATTGACACTCGGAGAGATGCTCCTGGAGAAGGGGCTGATAGAGAAGAAGCAGCTCGAACGGGCAGTGGAGTACCAGGAGAAGTCCAGCGAGAAGCTGAGGATGGGCGAGGTACTTGTCAGGTTCGGTTTCGCCACCGAGCGGGACGTTCTGCTGTGCCTGGGGGAACAGTTTGACGTTCCGGTGGTGGACTTGACCAAAGAGAAACCCGAAGGCGATGCGCTGGACGTAGTGCCTCGCAGCACGGCGAGGTTGCATAACATCATGCCGGTTCGCCTGAGCGATGGTGCTCTCGTCGTGGCGATATCAGACCTCGACCTTTCCATAATCGACAACCTGCAGTTCATTCTGGACCGCGAGATCAGGCCCGTGCTCGCGCCCGCCGAGGACATCGAGCAGGCGATCCAGCAGTATTACGGCACCGAAGAGTCCACGGTGGACAACATGCTGCGGGAGTTCTCGGAGAGCGAGGTTTCCTACGCGGAGATGAGCGCGTATGAGAGGAGTTCCTATGAGATGAGCTCCTACGAACCCAGCGTCTTCGAGGCGGAGCAGGGCGAACGGGGTGGCAGAAAGAGGGACGAGGCGCAAAGGGAGGATGCGGCGATCATCCGGCTCGTTAACCTCCTGATCACAGAGGCCGTGCGCCAGCGTGCCAGCGACGTCCACGTGGAACCTCTGGGCAACCGGCTGCGGGTGCGCTACAGGATAGACGGGGTATGCCGGGAGGTGGAATCGCCTCCGAAGAGACTCCAGGCGCCCATGATGGCCCGGCTGAAGCTGATGTCCGGGATGGACCTCGCCGAGAAGCGCAGGCCCCAGGACGGGCGAATTCTCATGAAGGCCGCCGGCCATCACATTGACCTGCGCGTCAGCGATATCCCCACCACCGACGGCGAGAGCATCGTCATGCGAATCCTGGACAAAGAAACGGTGATGGTGAGCCTGACCGAACTGGGTTTCGATGAGTCTGACCTGGGGCGCTTCGAGAACATCATCCGTCAGCCCAACGGCATATTCCTGGTCACTGGCCCCACCGGCAGCGGCAAGACAACGACCCTCTACGCGGCGCTGCACAAGTTGAACCGGCCGGACACCAAGATCCTGACCGCAGAAGACCCGGTCGAGTATCACATGTCCGGCATCAATCAAACCCAGGTGGAACCCATCATTGATCGCACTTTCGCGAACATCCTGCGAGCCATGCTGCGGCAGGCGCCGGAGATCATTCTGGTCGGTGAGATCCGCGACTCCGAGACCGCCGAGATAGCGATTCGGGCCGCGCTGACGGGCCACCTGGTGTTCAGCACGCTGCACACCAATGACGCCCCCACCACCATCCCGCGTCTGATCGACCTGGGCATCAAACCGTTCCTGGTTTCGTCTTCGGTTGTGGCAGCGATGGCTCAGCGCCTGGTGCGCCTTGCGTGCCGGAGTTGCAAGGAGCCCCATGAGTATCCCGAGAAGTACCTGCGTGCTGCCGGCTGGAAACCGGAAGAGGCAGCAGGGATGACCCTTTACCGGGGCAGAGGCTGCGCCGAGTGCAACGGGACCGGCTATCGTGGCCGCACGGGCATCTTCGAGCTGATGGAGATGGCGCCGGATCTGCGTGAACTGGCCTTTCAGAAAGCCCCTGCCGGCCAGATTCGAGCCAAGGCGCGCGCGCTGGGGATGACGACCCTGATGGAAGACGGCCTGCGCAAGGTCAGGCGAGGTATGACTACGCTGGAGGAAGTGCTCCGCGTCGCCGGGGGCGTTGAAGAGGTTGAGTGAAGTCGCTGAGGACGGCTGCGAAGTGCGGCTTTAGAGTGTCCGGCAGCATCGTGAGGCCCTTATGGTTCAAATGGAGAAGTTGCTCGCTGCGGCCATCAAGAAGGAGGCCGAGGATATCATCCTGACGGTGGGACGGCCGCCTGTGTTCCGCATCCGAGGCGAGTTGCAAGACCTTCCCACCGAGATGCTGAAGCCCGAAGATACCGTGGCTCTGATGAAGAGCATCACGCCCGAGCACCGCCAACAGGAGCTCCAGGAGGTGGGTTCGGCGGACTTCGGGTTTTCCTTTGAACAGAAAGCCCGTTTCAGGGTGGCGGCGTTTCGCCAGCAGGGCAACGTCTGCGTGGTCCTGCGCCTTATTCCGTGGCGCCTTCGGACGTTTCAAGAACTCGGACTCGACAAACGCATCCAGGAACTGCTGCACCGGCCGCGGGGGCTCATTCTGGTGACCGGGCCGACGGGGAGCGGCAAGACCACGACCCTCGCCACGATGATAGACTACGTGAACTCCAACCGCAAGATCCACATCATCACCATAGAGGACCCCATCGAGTACCGCCATCCGCACAAGAAGGCGGTGGTGAGCCAGCGGGAACTCGGAGCGGACGTGCCAAATTTCACCGAAGCCCTGCGCAGGTCGTTTCGCGAGACCCCGGATGTCATCCTGGTGGGCGAGATGAGAGACCTGGAAAGCACACGGCTCGCCATCGGGGCGGGCGAGACCGGACATCTGGTGCTGTCCACCGTCCATACCAACAGCGCCCAGGAGACCGTGGAGAGGATCATTGACCAGTTTCCCGCCGAACAGCAGCAGCAGATCCGCACCGAACTCGCCTCCACCCTCACGGCGGTGCTCAGCCAGAGCCTCCTGCCCCGGGCGAACAAGACGGGCCTGGTGGCCGCCTTCGAGATCCTCATCGTAGACAACGCCGTGAGGAACCTGATAAGGGAGAACAAGACCTTCCACATCGACTCCAGCATTCAAACCGGCCGCGACAAGGGGATGAAACTGCTGGACGATTCGCTGCTGGAACTTTACAGTAAGGGTATCATAGAGCGCATCGAGGTTCTGACGCGATGCCGATACATCAAGGACGTGAACGAGAGACTGAGGGAATTGGAAGCGCCGATGGTAGAGGCGTGACGGGGGAGCCCCCTTGCCTGCGCGCGGTGCGCTGGGCAGGCCATGCCGGCAGGAAGGACTGACGCCATGAAGCCAACTGTAGAGACTCGAAAGAAGCTCTTGGGCCGTATTCTCAAAGACATGGGCCTGGCCACCGAAAGCCAGATCCAGGAGGCGCTGGCAATCCAGAGGGAAAGAGGCGGGGCCATCGGCGGCATCCTGGTGGAGCTCGGCTATATCGAGGATGAAGACCTCACCCTCGCCCTCGCCATACAGAGCGGAATGGAGGTTGTCGAGCTGGAGGACATGGAGATCCCCGCCTCGGTCATCAGCCGCCTCTCCGCCGCCATCGCCCACGCGTACCGTGTGGTGCCCATAAGTTTCGAAGAGGGCGTCCTCACGGTCGCCCTGGCGGACCCGACACATCTGAAGACCCTCGATGACCTGCGGTTTCTGCTCGACTGCGAAGTGCAGGGAGCTGCAAGCAACGAGCAGGCGGTCAACATGGCCCTGGATGCCTATTACAGCACGCAGGAAGACATCGAGACGCTCCTCGAGCAATTGAGCCAGGACTGGGAGGACATGGACCAGTACGAGCTGCGCGAGAGCGAGTCCATTGACCTTGAGAGCCTGGAGGAGATGGCGAGCACGGCCCCCGTGCGAAAGCTGTTGAACCTGGTGCTCTTGCAGGCCATTCAGGACAGGTCCAGCGACATCCACTTCGAGCCTTTCGAGGACGAATTCAAGATCCGTTACCGCGTTGACGGGGTGCTCTATGAGATGGTGCCCCCGCCGCGGCATCTGCACATGGCTCTGGCGACGCGCATCAAGGCCATGGCCGGCATGGACATCGCCGAGCGGCGTCGCCCACAAGACGGGCGCATGGAACTCAACATCAGCGGGAGCCCCGTGGACCTGCGTATCTCTTGCCTGCCGACGATGTTCGGCGAGAGCGTGGTGTGCCGCGTGCTCGACCGCCGACAGGTCGCCCTGGATCTGGATCAACTCGGCCTGCGCACCGACGATATGGAACATGTGCACTCCCTGCTGGAGAGGCCTCACGGAATCGTTCTTGCCACCGGTCCGACCGGATGTGGCAAAACCACCACGCTCTATGCAATGCTCAACCAGTTGAACCGGGTGGGAGTGAAGATACTGACGGCCGAGGATCCGGTGGAATACAACCTGGAAGGCATAATGCAGATGCAGGTCAGGCCGGACATTGACGTCACCTTCGCGCGCACCCTGAGGCACTTCCTGCGTCAGGACCCGGACATCATGATGGTGGGGGAGGTTCGTGACCTGGAAACCGCCCAGATCGCCGTTCAGGCCTCGCTGACCGGGCACCTGGTTTTCAGCACCAGCCACACCAACGACGCCCCAACCACCATCACGCGCTTGATTGACCTGGGGCTGGAGCCGTATCTGATCAACGCCACCCTCGAGGGCATCGTGGCAGAGAGGCTCGTGCGGCGCATCTGCACCAATTGCAGGGAGGAATACGAACCGACCCCCGAGAGCCTTCTTCGGGTGGGCCTGAGGCCAGAGGACGTGGCCGGCAAGAAGTTCCACCGCGGCCGCGGCTGTCAACTGTGTAACAACATCGGTTACAGGGGACGCATGGGCGTCTTTGAGATCCTGCTCTTGAACGACGGGATGCGGAGTCTGCTCCTTGCCGAAGCCTCAACGGGGGAATTGAGGCGGGCCGGGCGAAAGGCCGGCGCCCGCTCCATGAGGGACAGCGGATTGCTCGCCGTATATGACGGCCTTAGTACTGTCGAGGAAGTGGCCCGTGCCACGGTTGCGGAGGAGGTGTAAGAGGCCGAAAGGCAGAGGACACAGCGCACTCTTCGCCGTTGGGCCTCCGGTTGCGGAGGTCGAGGCACGGTGGTGCCGGCGCATTCTTGAAGAAAAAGTCTTGACAAGGGCACCGTCGAGGTGTAAGATGGAAGGAAATGGAGGTGGCAGTTTATTTTTGCTCGTCTGGAGTGTCTTAAAAACTACGTGTCCTGTAAACTCAGCCAGGGCGGCTCGTAGAAGAGCAGGGAAGGAGGGGCAAGATGCCGAGGTTTCAATATGAAGCCATGGACAGCGAAGGCAGGGCTTTGCGGAAAGAGATCATAGCGCGCGACAGCGACGACGCCGTCGCGAAGATCAGGGAACAGAACCTGTTTCCAACTCGTGTGAAGGAGGTCACCGGGAGAAGAACGGGGGTGAGCAGACGGGCGGCCCGGGGGGCCCGGCCGGGTCGGCGTGCCCGAGGCAAAGGCCAAATCGTCATCGGCGGCGTGCGCAGTAAGAGCCTGACGACTTTTACGCGCCAGCTTTCCACCCTCACCGACGCCGGGATTCCAGTGGTGCAGAGCTTGAACATCCTGGAGGAACAGATGCGTCCCTGCGCCCTGAAGAATATCGTGGGGGCGGTGGCCGACGATGTGGGGGGCGGCAGCTCCCTCTGCGAAGGAATGGCCCAGCACCCGAAGGCGTTCGACGAACTCTACGTCAACATGGTCAAGGCCGGTGAGGCCGGCGGCGTGCTCGACGTGGTGCTTCAGCGCCTCAGCGAGTTCCGGGAGAAGGCCGCCCGCCTGAAGCGTCGGGTTATCGGGGCGATGATCTACCCGATAACCGTGCTGTTCTTCGCCTCGTTGATCCTGACCGGGATCATCCTCTTCATCATCCCGAAGTTCATGGACATGTTCGAGGAACTAGGTGCGACATTGCCCCTGCCGACCAGGATCCTGCTGGGCGCCTCGGATCTCGCCGTTAACTACTGGTACTTGATCCCTCTGGTGCCCATCGGCATATTCGTGCTCTACAAGTTGTTCCGCGCCTCCAAGACCGGGCGCTTCGCCACTGACTGGACGAAGTTCCACATTCCCATTTTTGGCAACATCCTCAGAAAGAGCGCCATAGCGCGGTTCACCCGCACCTTCGGAACCCTCCTCTCCAGCGGCGTGCCAATCCTCGAAGCCCTCACCATCACCCGCGACACCATCGGCAACGTCACCCTCGCCAATGCCCTTACGAACGTCCACGACGGCATCCGCGAGGGCGAACCCATTGCTGCGCCGCTGAGCGAGACGGGGGTCTGCGATGATATGGTCGTCAACATGATAGACGTGGGTGAGGAAACCGGCAACCTGGACACCATGCTGGAGCGGATCGCCGACACCTATGACGACGAGGTGGATACCGCCGTTGAGGGACTGACCAGCCTCATGGAGCCGATCATGGTTATCGGGCTCGGCCTCATCATCGGCTTCATCGTTATTTCCATGTTCATGCCGCTTATTGCGATCATGCAGTCGATCAGTGCCTGAGTGCGGCCTTCCCGCCTTCGCGGGGCGCCATCCGCCTTCGCGAGTGCCCGTAGCTTCGGCAGAGGCGCAAGCGCTGCTCTCGGCCTTCGTAGCCGAAGCTACTTCGGCGAAGTGGGCTCGGCGCGCCGGCGGCGCAGCCGCTTCCACCCTCTGTGGCAGGGCTGCTGCGGAGGACGGGTCGGCGGAGTAGGTCAGGAGTGCGCGAAACTTCCGTTTTGCAGCGCTCAGAGAAAAAGGAGAGTCGGGCATGAAGATCCCAATGCGCAGAGCGTCTCCGAGGGGATTCACCATCGTAGAGTTGCTGATAGTAATGGGCATCATTGCTCTTCTGGTCAGTATCCTGGTACCTTCCCTCAGCACGGCCAGGAAACGCGTCAAGGAAGGCATTACGAGGACCGAAATAAGCGCCCTGGCGACGGCAATGCACGCCTACTTCAGCGACTGGGGGGAGTACCCGCCGGACTTGACCGACGACAGTCCTACGCCCCCGGCCGAGCAGAACCTGAACAGCCGCCAGTGCCTGGTCTACTACCTGCAGGGTCCGAACGGCACGGGCTTTCGCACGGACGACGGCTTCAGCCGCAACGGCGGCCCCTACTTCGACTTCCCGCCTGAGAGGCTCGTGGGCGACCCTCCGGTCTTCGCGGATGCCCTCGGCGGCCAGGCCGACCGAGACGTCTACAGCTATAGCTTCGACAACAACGACGCCGACCAGGGAGACCAGACCAACTGGCACACCAATTACGAGCCCGACGGAAACCCCCCGGAGGATTATGAGCATTACGGTTGGAACGTCAGCAACGTCCACCCCATGGGCGTTGACATCTGGAGCGCGGGCTACGACGGCGACAGTGACTGGGTAGAGGAGCTATACGTTGATAAGCACCCAACACAGAGCAATCAGAACCGTCACGACCCTGAGACGTACCTGGATCTCGGGGACGATATCGGCAACTGGTAGTATGCCTCTGACCCGTCGAAGGGCAAAAGGCCATGAAAAACCAGGAGTGTGCAGAGGACGCCGGGCGACGGGCGTTCACGCTGGTGGAGTTGCTGGTAGCCATCGGCATTATCGCGGTGGTGAGCGGCATGTTGGTGGGCGCCGGGCAGTTGTTGCGGGCAAAGCAGGCCCGGGACAGCACCCGCACGCTCATCGAAAGGGTCGAGACAGCCCTGGAGGAATACAGAAGCACCTTCCGCAAGTGGCCTGACGCCGTAGGTTCTATGCCCGGCGACACCGATTACGGCGAACTGGCCGACATATTGCTCGGCCTGGAGGCTGTGCAGCCTTCAGAGGTGAAGGAGGCTTGGCAGCCTTCAGGGGTGAGGGGCGACTGTGTGGTGGACCGCTGGCTGAATTCGATCTACGTGATCAAGGACGGTCACAACAGTCCCGGCCTCGATATCTGGTCGGCGGGTCCCGATGGGCAAAGCGACCGGGACGCGGACGACCGGTACGATTACGGCGACGACGTGGTCAACTGGGCGAGGGAGTAGAGCCATGCGCTCGAAGAGTCTCAACACATGCAGGGTTCAGGGCTTCACCCTCATCGAGCTCCTGGTGGTCGTGGGCATCATGGTTCTGGTGGTCTCCCTGGGCTCACTGGCCCTGGCGCCGATGCTGCGGGGCGGCTCTCTGCGCTCAGCCGCGGGGACCGTGCAGGCCCTGATCTACAGGGCTCGCACCTACGCCGTCACCCACAGCACTGAGACCATGATTTCCTTCGACGCTGCGAAGGGCCGCATGGACCTGTATGCCGGAGACGTGGAGGAGGACAGCATGCGCACCGACAAGCCGGCGTTCCTTCCGACGGGGATCGGGTTTCGGCTGTACGACGACAAGGTCGTCACCGACGCAGCCAAAATCCCTGAGGGCAAGAGTAACAGCCTTGTCTTTAGCCGGACAGGTTCACTGAAGGTGGACGATGACCCCGGAAACCGACGAATCCGATTGACGGACGCCAGCGGCGAACGGGTGAAGGTGGTGGAGGTGAAATTCGCGAGCGGACTGGCGAGCACCTACGACGAGTGAGGAGCGGCTCTGAGATGAGAGGGGAAACGCAATCAGGACCGGCCGGCATGTTCGGCTCCGAGGCCCGTCGCCGAAGGGGCATGACCCTGGTGGAGATCCTGATCGCCATCGGCATCCTGGCCCTCGGCATGATCGGCATTGTCACGCTCTTTTTTGTTGCCATCCGCAACACCGCCACGGCCTCGCACCGGAACGTGGGAGCATCCGTTGCCAGAACGGCCTTCGTGAGTTTGCAGGCCTTCTCGGTGGACCTTTCGCTGCTCTCGGACACACCCCCACCCGAGGAGATACGCGGGGAAATACAGACAGGCGTGGGCAAAATCCCACTCGACGGCAGTGGCGACTCGCTGCCGGCGGCGATAAAGGCTTACTCCGACTATGAAGTGGGCGAAGGCCGGGCTGCCATAAGCCCGACCCGTGGCTTCATGATCCCTCAGGACCTGGATAACGCGGGCGACTTCGGCAACGGAAGCGTGGTGGATTACCTCCTGTGGGACCCGGACGCGGCGAAATGGCGTCCCACCGACTACGGTTGGTCCGTCGCCCTGGTCCCTCAGGAAGACACCATAGATGAAGCCACCACCTATTCGGTTCAGGTCGCCGTCTGGAGGGGCCGCAGGACCATACCGGTCGGTTCGGCAAAAGCTGATTTCACCGCCGACGATTTCGAAGTGACCATAAGCGATGCGGATACCGACTTCTGGGACGCCTTGAGGGAAGGAGATTACCTGCGCAACACCGAGCACGGTGTTTGGTACCAGATCGTGGAGGTGGCGGATCCCGATGTTACTCTCGCGCAGGCGTTCCCACACGTGCCGCCCAACGACGACACCGCCGGGAACTTCGAAGTCGCCGGGCGCTTTCGCCTGGTTTCGCTCTCCTTAGGCGCCATTGGTCCCCCTCGCTGATGAGAATTGTGGAGAATAAGGGGCGCATGAGATACCGCGCACGACACGACAGGGCCGGTTTCACGCTGGTGGAGATGCTGGTGTCGGTGGCCCTCGGCGCGATCATCCTCGCCGTGACGGTTACCGCCTTCGCGCAGGGCTCCGGCGTTTCAAAACTGGCTCATGCAAAGACGGAAGCCTTGCATAACACCATGGTGGCGCTGGAGTTCCTGGAGAGGGACCTTCAGAGCGCCTGCATCGAGCCCGACGGAAACATATTCCGGGGCGTCTCTGACACCACTCTCGGCGGCTTTGACAACAACGATGACGGGGACGTTGACGAGGACGGGGACAATTTCGGCGTGCCCGATCCGGAGGACTTCAAAGCTGACCCGGGGCACGAAAGGCATGGCCTGGAGCTTCTTACGCCCACGCATCACGTGCTGTACTATCTGACGCGCGATGCCGAAACGCTCAGAGGATACGAGATGGGCCGGTTGGTCAGGGTCAGCCTGGCGCGCGGGGGATCGGAGAACTCGTGGCTCGGCCTGCCAGGGCCTGGGCACAGCGAGGAGGCTTCGGTGCTCTGTTCCGGCATCACGCAGTTCAGGGTGCTGTACTACTCCGAAGGAAGCTGGCAGGAATCGTGGGACAGCCAGGGTTCCGACCTCCGGAAGCTGCCCGAGGTGGTTGAAGTGAGGATCCGGGTCGTGGACGACGACGGGTTTCTGGAAAGGCCGGAGAACAACCCCGTCGTGATGCGCAGGCTGATTGCGCTGCCGAAGGACTGAGGATGTATGCGGGGGCGGCGCGCTGCGGACTGGATGACGCCAGAAGCGTGGAGAGATCGCGGTGATAGAGCCTCAAGACCAAGACAGTCGAAGGTCCGGCGCGGTGCTCATCATCGTGGCGGCCATTCTGGCCGTGCTGATGGTAATGGCGGCCACGCTCGCCCTTCTCTCGCGGGTGGAACTGAAGAGCAGCGAGAATTACGAGACCGCGCAGGCGCTGGACCAACTGGTGGAGGCCGTCAGGGGACATGCGATACAGGTCCTTCACCGGGACAAGTTCGGCACCGCCAGCAGCCCATACACCTATGACGCGCTCGTCGATTACGGCGACGTCGTCCAGTCCGGCGGGAAGTATTACTATCCGGCTCGCACCATCGGTGACGGCCTGGACGGCGACGACGAGAGTTTCGACTCCTACCTGAGCGAAGAATGGCTGCCCGAGCGGACCTCCAGCCCCGCCCCGTGGCGCATCTTCAGCGAACGCTTCACCTACAATGACTCCGACCCGACCGCCAACGACGCCCGCCTGTTCGATACCGACCTCGACGGGGAACTCGGCACGGGCGATGGTTACCACGCCATCTGGAAGGACGCTTCAGATATCCTGGGGCTGCGCATCGGCGGTCTGACGGCTGAATTCGCCCTCTACTTCGTGGACCTCGGCGGCAGGCGTGCCGACATCAACAGCACTGGAAACATACAGAACGCCGGCGCTCACGCCCAGAGCCAGGGCCTTACGCCATTCGAGTTGAGTCTGGCAGAGGTCATTGACGCATTACTGGGAGGCGGTGGCGGGGGGGGCGCCCAGGGCGCCCAGGCGTTGATCAAGGAGCGTTATGGGACAAACGAATTAGCCGGGACGGACGGCCAGGACAACAACCTGCTCGGGCCTTTCGGGGGCCTCACTGCCGCCCTGGACATCAGTCTGAACGGCGTGATAAATACCACCGCAGTGAGCAACGAGGACGCGGAGTTCAACCCCGAATATCCGATCGTGGCCTCAGACGACGCACCGTTCGGGCCTTTCGACCTGCACGATCTGTTCTGGCAGAGGGACAGCGGCTCCCGCGCGGCTGGCTTGCTCACCAGCCCGGCATCGGTGCCTGCGGCTGACTTCGGCTTCTTCACCACGAGCAGCGCGGGCACGATCCTGGCGGGCCGCTCCATACGAGGCGGGCAAACGGTATTT
>JAUWZH010000358.1 GCA_030615435.1 Candidatus Brocadiaceae bacterium
GCGGAAGAGGAACCCACCGGCGAACAGGCAAAGCAAGAGTCCCACCTGCCCCGGGGCGCCGAGGGTGCCCGCAAGATTGCCAGCAGAGTGGAAGAGGAAATCTCTCGCTACCTGGAGCACTGGCAGGAGATGCTTGCCGGCCTCGGCGAGCACGAGCTGCTGGGATGGCTTGCGGCGGGTTTCTTGCTCGGCTTCGGAATCCTGCTGCTTCTGGCCGGCTGGGCCCTGCTCAATTGGGCCTTCCTGCCCGTCTCGGCGCTCGTGGGGTGCGGCATGGGCGCCCTGACGGGGCTGCAGCTCGCAGCATTCATCCTGCCGCAGGCTGAAGATGCCGCGAGAGCCCAGGCGATAATCATCGGCGGGGCAATCGGACTCGTCGTACTTGCCGCCGCAGCCTGGAAGGCACGCCCAATCGCCTGGTTGTTCCTGGCGGCCATGCCCTTTCTCGTGCTCTCCGTCCTGCTTTACCCCCTCGGTCTCATCGGGCCCCTCCTCTCCGTGGTGAGCACGTTGGTAGGGCTTGCGCTCGGCGTGGCGATTGCCATGAAACGCCGCTCCCTGGCCATCGTCTCGACCTCCATCCTCGGCGCCTTGTGCCTGACCTTCTGCTTTGGGATGTTCACCTTCCTCCTCGACACCGAATGGGCGCACAAGTGTCTCAATGCCGCCACCGAACACCCTCTGGCGCTGGTGCTGGGCGTGGGCGTGCTGGCGTTCGTCGGGGCCGATTTCCAGCTCATCCTGGGGCCGGCCGACAGAGCTCGGGGCAGTGAGAGTTGACCCATTTGCCGGAGGCCAACCAATGACAGCCCGTGAGGTGGACGTCGTCGCTGCCGGGCACATCTGCGTGGACATCATCCCGGCATTCGGCGAGGTCTCCGGCACAGATGTGGGAGAGATACTGCGCCCCGGCAAGCTTCTGGAGGTAGGGCCGGCCTCCATCAGCACGGGCGGATCTGTCTCGAACACCGGCCTGGCCCTCAGGCGACTCGGGCTCAGTGTCTCATTGATCGGCAAATGCGGCGACGATTCGTTCGGCGACTTGCTGGTGGAGATGCTGCGTCGGGAGGCAGCCGGCTCGGAGGCCGGCATGAGCGTTGTGCCCGGGGAGAGGACATCTTACACCATCGTGATCGTCCTGCCGGGGATAGACCGCATGTTCCTGCACTGCCCCGGCTCGAACGACACCTTCGGCCCGGAGGACGTGGACCTCGGCATCGTCGGCCGCGCCAGGCTCTTTCACTTCGGCTATCCGCCCGTGATGAAGCGCATGTACGCCTGCGGGGGGCAGGAACTCGCCACCCTGCTGCGGGGGGCGCGCGAAGCGGGGGCGGTTACGTCGCTGGACATGGCCCTGCCGGACCCGGACAGTGCCGCGGGCCGTGCGGACTGGCGCACGATCCTGGAGGCTGCCCTGCCGCACGTCGACATTTTCCTGCCGAGCCTGGAAGAGCTCCTGTTCATGTTGCGCCGGGAGCGCTTCGAAGAGCTGGCGGCCGGCGCCCCCGGCATCGCTGACGCGTTCACTGCTGACGACGTGCGGGAGCTCGCGGCCGAATGTATCGGGATGGGGGCCGAGATGGTGGTCATCAAGTGCGGCCACGCGGGCGCATATCTGCGCACGGTGCAGTCGGTCGAGAGGGCGGCCGGGGTGCTCCACAACCCGGGCGAGTGGGAGGAAGTGGAGATATTCGAGCCGACCTGCCGGGTGGAGAACATCGTCAGCGCCGCCGGTTCGGGCGACAGCTCAATTGCCGGCTTCCTCGCCGCCATGCTGCGGGGCGAGGGGCCGGCGCGCTGTATGGCCGCCCTCACCGTAGTGGGCGCCCAGAACCTCTCGGCGCTCGACACCGTCAGCGGGGTGCGCTCCTGGGAGGAGACCCTCTCACAGCTCCAGGCCGGCCCCCGGAAGAATCCCATCCCCAGGCACCTCGAGGACCTGGGCACGCAAAGACCAGGGCGAGTCTGAGCATCCGGCAAAAGCGCGA
>JAUWZH010000140.1 GCA_030615435.1 Candidatus Brocadiaceae bacterium
CGCGAGGACTGGGATGCGGCGCTGGATGCGGGCATCATGGAATGCAAGGAGTGCGGGAGCTGCGCCTACGTCTGCCCGGCCAAACGGCGCATCGTCCAGCTCATCCGCCTGGGAAAAGCGGAACTGGCCCGCAGAAAAAACAGGTAACAGGCCCGGGCGGAACGACCCAGGAAGCGATAGCCCTGACATGAACCAGCGCCTTCTCATTCGCTCATCCCCACATCTGAGGGAGCGCGACTCGGTTCCCCGGATCATGTGGAGCGTCGCAGCCGCTCTGTCTCCGGCGGCGGCCATGAGCATCTACTTCTTCGGGTGGGATGCGGTTGCACTGCTGGCGGTCAGCATCGCCACCGCCGAGGCGACGGAGGTGGCCTGCCTGGCGCTTCGAAAAGCACCCCTCGCCCGTGCCCTCGACGGCAGTGCGGCCGTCACGGGCCTGCTGCTAGCCATGGTCTTGCCTCCCATGCCTCTGTCGGCCTCGTGGTACTGTGCTGCCGTGGGCTCGGCCTTTGCCATCGCCATCGTCAAGCACTGCTTCGGAGGACTGGGTCACAACATCTGGAACCCTGCCCTCGCCGGTCGGGTTTTCGTTCAGTTTGCCTACCCCGCCCAGGTCAGCCTGTCGCAGTGGATGGTGCCCCGCGCCCTCATGGGCGGAACCGCAAGTCTCGGCGACGCCATTACCCAGGCGACGCCGCTCTTCACGGAGGCCCCGATACATCCGCGATACCTCGACCTGTTCCTGGGCAACGGCATATCGGGGAGCCTCGGCGAGACCTGCAAGCTCGCCCTGCTCGTGGGCGGCATCTACCTGATCGTGAGCAGGCGCATAGACTGGCGCGTGCCGCTGTTTTACGTCGGCACGGTCTTCGCCCTCACTGCGCTGCTGCCGGCCCGGGGCGAAGGTCCGCCGCCGTGGATGAACGATCCGTTCTACCACGTGCTCTCCGGCGGGCTGTTCCTCGGCGCCTTCTTCATGGCCACGGACATGGTGACGAGCCCGGTGACGCCGCTCGGGCGCATCATTTTCGCCGCAGGCTGCGGGTTGCTCGTGGTACTGATCCGGTTCTACGGCGCTTACCCCGAAGGGGTCGCTTACTCCATCATCATCATGAACACGATCACCCCCCTCATAGACAAGTGGTGCAGGCCTCGCATCTACGGTTCCAGGCCCCCTAGGCCGGCGCCGAGGACGACATGATCCGGAACACAGCGCCAGGAACGGCAAACAGAATTCTCCGCTTCGGCGCCGTGCTGACCGGCGTGTGCCTCGTCAGCGCGACAGCCCTGAGCCTGCTCTACGTGACGAGCATCGAGCGCATCCGCAGGAACCAGGAAAGGGCCTTCCAGGAGAAGCTTTCCGACGTTCTGGGCGCGGCGCAGCCCCCTGAGCCGCTCGGCGGGGACGCCGCCCCGCGTTCGGAAGAAACGGTCTACGTGGCACGCACGGAGACAGGAGTGCGCTACGTGGCCGCCGGCTCCGCACAGGGCTACCAGAGCAAGATCGTTGTGCTGGTTGCCGTGGACGCCGAGGCCGATACGCCGGTCGGTGACGATCCCACCATCTACCGCGTAGCCGTCGTCTCCAGCGGCGAGACCCCCGGGCTCGGCGAAAACATCAACAAGGTGGAAGCCAGTGTCTCCCTTTGGGCCGCCATCTTCAGGCAGGGCGACGGGGACGAGGGTGCAGAGAGGGCCCCGAGGTTTCAGGAGCAGTTCAGCGGCAAGCGGCTCAGCGACCTGGTGGTGGACAAGAAGGCTGACACGGATAAGATCGTGCCCATCACCGGCGCCACGATCTCCAGCCGGGTCACCACGCAGGCGGTCCGCCGGGCGGTGGAACGCATCATCGCCAGGACGAAGGACCTGTAGTCGCGGGCGCGAATCCGACAGCGCACGGTACGGGGAAGGAGAAATGACCGCCAAAGAAAGCGAGAATGAAGAGGGTCGGCCCGAAGGCCGCGACGAAGAACACGTCATCATCCCGTTCGGGCGCCCGGAAGAAACTCGGCCGGCACGGCGAGCCCGGGAAGCGGACTCCGAAACGCCTGAGCCGGGCGAACTGAGTCGCGAAGAGATCAAACGCATCGTGGAGGCGCTGCTTTTCGCGGCCGGCAGCCCGCTCAGCAACAGGAGACTCCACGAGTTGACCGGGGTGGGCGGCGGGGGCCTCGTCCGCAGTATTGTCGAGGAGCTGAAGGCAGAATACGACGGGCGGGCCGGGGCTTTCACCCTCGAGAACATAGCCGAGGGCCACCAGTTCCTGACCCGACCCGAGTTTGAGCCCTGGGTCAGGAAGCTGCGCCAGAAAGAACACGAAGACTCCCTCAGTCAGGCCGCCCTGGAGACCCTCGCCATCGTGGCCTACAGACAACCGATCATGCGGGCGGAAATCGAGGACATTCGGGGCGTGCAGAGCGGTTACATCCTCCGATCGCTCATCGAGAAATCCCTGATACGGGTGGCCGGACGAAGCGAAGAACTGGGCCGCCCGTTGCTCTACGGCACCACCGGGAAGTTCCTCGAAGTGTTCGGCCTGGCCTCACTGAAGGATCTGCCGAAGCTGGAGGAGTTGAGACCTCCCTCCGACGCGCAGTAGCGGGGTTGGTATGCACGGCGATGAGAGCACTGGCGAGAGACCTGCCCCTCCTGGGGCACCGAGCGGGCGCGGCAAGGTAATCCGCGACGCAGTCCACAAGGACATCCATCTGTCCGCGGCCGAGCTGCGCCTCCTCGACACGCCCCCGATGCAGCGCCTGCGCGGGATACGCCAGCTCGGGGCGGCCTTCTACGTCTACCCGGCCGCCCAGCACAGCCGCTTCGAGCATTGTGTCGGGACGTGCTGGATGGCCCGAAAGATCGTGTCGAGCATCGAATCGGCAGGGGCATTCCAGTTTCCGGAGGTCGAGAAGCGGGCCATCTTCCTCGCCTCGCTCGCGCACGACGTCACACACATTCCTTTCGGCCACACCTTCGAGGACGAGCGCAAGCTCCTGCCTCGTCACGACCGCAGCGAGAAGCGTTACGCGCACTTTCTGCACGACAGCGAACTCGGCGAGGTCCTGCACGCGAGCGAGGCGGGGCGGCTGGCGTTGGAGATCCTGCACCCCGACCTCGCCATGCCGCCCGAGCGGCGCTACCTGCGCCAGATCGTAAGCGGGACCATCGGCGCCGACTTGCTGGACTACCTGAAGCGGGACAACTACTTCTGCGGCCTCTCACAGGAGTACGACGATCGGGTCTTCCGTTACTTCGCCATCGCAGACGGGGAGCTGGTGCTCGAACTGCATCACCAGGGCCTTTTCCGCCGCGACGCCCTGAGCGAAATCACCAACCTCCTGCGCATTCGCTACGTGCTGAGCGAGCGCGTCTACTATCACCACGCCAAGATCGCCTGCGGCGTCATGATCTCAAAGGCCATCGAGAGCGCCTTCGAGGCCGGACTCGAGGAGTCGGACCTCTACGAACTCACGGACGACGCCCTCCCCTTTTACCTGGAGCAGCGCTGCGCCGCCGCCCCGGGGCTGCGGGAGCTGCTCGGTGCGTTCCGGACCAGGCGACTGTTCAAGCGCTGCTACATGCTCTCCCGGGGGGTGGGAGAGGAAGTCGTCGGGAAGCTCGTCGAGAAGTACCGCTTCAACACTGAGGGGGAACGCACGGTCGCCGAGGCGCAGATCGCAGGGGCCCTCGGGGCCGAGCCGCACCAGGTCGCCATCTACTGCCCCTCCGAAGAAATGGCCCTGAAAGAGGCCGATATGCCGGTCACCCTCGGCCGGGGCAGGACCATGAGATTCGCCGAGCTGAACACCGCCGAGATGGAGGGACTCAGGGACCAGCACAGGGCGCTCTGGAGATTCTACGTCTTCGTCTCGCGACGCCTGGCCCATCGTCTGCAAGAGGCCGGCGATGCCTGTGAGGAGGTCATCGGCCTGCCAAACGAGCTGCCGCACGAGATGCGGGGGCGTGCCGATTGATTCTCGATTCCTGGTCCGATTGCGGGCGAGGCGATTCCCGTCCGGCCGTTGCGAAAGCCGGCGCACCTTCAGCCGCCCGAGCCTTCAGGTAACGCTCGACCCTCTGAGGCCATCCGAGCAGGAAAAGACCCAGGAACATGCAGGCCAACGCGACCCAGCCCGATGCAGGAACCTTGCGCAGGTGAACCAGCCAGCGGCGGCGAAGCATGGCCGAAACCACCGAAAACAGGATGCTCGCCACCAGAAGCGTCCCGGCGACGAAGCCCATGGGGTGGACGGAGAAGGATCGGCGAAACTTGCCCCTCACGAACCAGCACAGGCTCGTAGTGGCGCCACAGGAAGGGCATGGGATGCCGCTGCGGGCCAGGTAACTGCACGTCGGCATGCCCAGCCGTGAGTGTGTGCCCAGCCCCCTGGGGTCCGGCTGGATCAGCAAACAGGCAGCCAACAGCACGGCGGCTCCACAGGCCACCGCGAGCTGCAGGTTTACATCCCTGACCTCCCTCCCCCGTCGGAGCCTCTGCTGGGGACTACGACCCGAACGGCGGACGGAAGACGTGTTGCTCATGCCGCGCCCTTTCTATCGGACGTGGTCGAAGACGCTCGCATTGCGGTGCAGGAATATGCCCATGCGCCAACCGGTGGCCGAAGCCATGAAGATGGCAATCGCCATCGTGACGAAATTAATAAATAGGCCGCCAATGAAGTCCTCGCGCACCGGACGCAAAGCGCCCTGGGCAAGGCTAAGCAGAAACGGCGTGATCAATATGTTGAACATGAAGAATGCCCACAGCGCCAGGTAGGGCCCGGGCGCCTTGAAGATGGCCCGGAACACGTTCACCGGGTTCAGAGAGGTCGTGACCTTCTGCGAGGCTCCGAGAAGCATCACCACCATCGGGAAGCAGAAGAGCCCGAACAGGAAACCGGCGACGAGCACGCCGCTTGCCATCAACAGTCGGAGGATCTGGGAAAAGCCGAGGCTTTCCCCGCCACCCTTCAGGCTGTTGACCACCTCATCGAAGGGCACCGCCCCCACGGCGTTCGCCACGAACCCCGCGGCAAATATCGGGGCGATGACCAGCACGATGCTCGATCCGGCGATCAACAAGAAGGGCACGATCATGTCATTGATTATTGCGGGGCGCACCTCCCGCAGCGGCTCGGCGCCATTGGCGGCGGCCTGTCCCATGTAGAGGTACATCCCGCCGAGAATCGAGCCGAACAATACCGCGATGGCAAACGGATAGGCTGCGCATAGCCCGATGCAGGTCAAAGCCCCGATCATGATGGATAGTATCGGCAGGAATGCCCCGATCACAGCGTACTTGAGCCATGCCTGCCATCCGTCCCCGGCGAGAACCGCGGGATATGCGTAGAGAAAAGCCCCGAAGAACGAACCCGCCCAGGACGGTGCTCTCCGTTCTGCCTCTCCAGGGACTTCGCCTGCCTCGAGCGGGGCGCCGCATTCCGGGCAGGCCGCCACGGCCTCGGTGACGACGCGGCCGCACGAAGGGCACACCTTCGTCCTCCCTGCCGCAGCGGGGCCGGGTGCAGCACCGCGGGGCGCGCTGCTCTCACGCACGCTGATAATCTGGCCGGGGCCGAGTTCAACAGGGGCCTCCCCGCCTTCTGACTCTGCTTCCTCAGCGCCGGGCTCCACGTGGAACTCCCCCGAATCGAACTCCAGTGCAAACCGGTCGGCTTCGCCTTGCGGCGGAGAGGGAATTTCCTCCCCGGCCCCCGGCCCGGAGGGGCGCTCCTCCGGTTCCTCTTCTTCCAGGGAGAACTCATCTCCCCACTCGGAGTCCATGCCTTCGCTTTCGATGCGTTCCGCTTCCTTTTCGGCACCCGTTTCGCGCAGGGCCTCTCCCTCTTCGTCTTCGAGGGCGAACTCTCTTCCCCAGTCGAACTCCGGCTCACCGCCGCTCTCCTGTTCCTCCGCATGCGGCGGTGCGGCGCTGGGGCTGGTCGGCAGACGCACCACCCGCCCGCAGCCGGGACACTTCACCTTCTTGCCCTCGTCTTCCGGCCGCACATCAAACACGTGCCCGCATCGGCACCTTGCTTTCATTTCTTGGCCACCTCCCATCCTCGCGTCTCCAGGCCCCAGGGTCTTACCCCCTCGCGAGCCTGCCACCACTGGGGGTGAGGACCTCGCGCCAGTGCTCGATCTGTCGCGCCACTTCGCCCGGCGAGGAAGATCCCCGCGAGCGGTAGTTCTCGATGCAATTGCGAACTCCCAGCACCTGGAACACGTCCTCGCCGACGACATCGCTGAAGCTGCGGAGCTCTTCCAGCGTCAGATCAGAAAGCCTCGCCTCCTTCGCGGCGGCCTTTCCAACTGCCTCACCGACGATGCGGTGTGCCTGCCGGAACGGCACTCCCCGCCCCACCAGGTACTCGGCCAGCGCCGTGGCATCGAGATGACCCCTTTCACAGGCCTCCAACATCCTTTCTTCGTTGAAGGTGGTGCGGGCCACGAGTTTCGTCAGCACCGCAAGGCAGCCTTTCACCTGATCGAAGGCGTCGAAAAGCGCCACCTTGTCCTCCTGCAGGTCCCTGTTGTAGGCCAGGGGCTGGCCTTTGATCAGTGTGAGAAGCGCCATCAGGTCGCCATACACCCTGCCGGTTTTGCCGCGTATCAGCTCCAGCACGTCCGGATTTTTCTTCTGAGGCATCATGCTGGAACCCGTGCAGAATGCCTCGTCAATCTCCACGAAATCGAATTCCGGGGAGGCCCACAGGAGCCATTCCTCGGCGAGTCGCGAGAGGTGAGAGGCGATGAGAGACAGGTCGAACGTGAACTCGACGGCGAAGTCCCGGTCGCTCACGGCGTCTATGCTGTTGGCGAAAGGGCGGTCGAAGCCGAGCCGCCGGGCCGTAAACTCCA
>JAUWZH010000289.1 GCA_030615435.1 Candidatus Brocadiaceae bacterium
CGTGGCGTCCAGCCACGCTACCGGCGTTTTGCGCCTGCCGCCTTGCCCTCGGGCTTCTCGCTCGTCCTCGTCACGAACGGGGTTTCGCAATAGCCCCTAAGGGAGTTCGATCGCAGCGCCACAGTTGGCCTGAGGAGACGCGTTTCGCAGGCTCATTCCCCTCGTGGCGGGTCCCAAGTCAGCCGCCGAGAAGCACTTGCAGCAGGGCTCGCTGGGCGTGCAGCCGGTTCTCAGCCTGATCGAACACGACCGAATGCGGCCCTTCAATCACCTCGTCGGTGATCTCGTTTCCCCGGTAGGCCGGCAGGCAGTGCATTACGATGGCATCCTCAGAGGCCATGCCCAGGAGCGCGGAGTCTATGCGGTAGGCTTCGAAGTCGCGCTTGCGCTGCTGGGCCTCGGCTTCGTCCCCCATGCTGACCCACGTATCGGCGTAGAGCACGTCGGCCCCTGCGGCAGCTTCGGCAGGGGAATCGGTGAGCTGGAAGGCCCCCCGCGCCCTCGAACGGATCTGGGCGAGGGTTTCCTCGTCGAACTGATAGGCCGGGGGACATGCTATGCGGCATCCGAAGCCGAGCTTGGCACAGATGATTGCCAGCGAACGAGCCACGTTGTTCGCGTCCCCGATGTAGGCCAGGGTCACGTCCTCCCGTGCAGGGAACCTTTCTTGCACCGTCATGATGTCAGCCAGGGCCTGGCACGGGTGGACCCGGTCGCTTAGGGCGTTGATGACGGGAATGGTGGAGTAAGCGGCCAGTTCCTCCACGGTTGCGTGGGAGTGGACACGGGCCGCAATGCAATCCACGTACCTGGACAGAACGCGGGCGCCGTCCTTTACGGGCTCGCGCTTGCCGAGATTGATATCGCTTTGGGAGAGGTAGATTGAGTGCCCGCCGAGTTGGGCCATGGCCACTTCGAAGGAGACGCGGGTGCGCATCGAGCTTTTCTCGAAAACAAGCGCCAGGGTCTTATCGGTCAGTGTGGGGGACAGGCGGCCCAGGCGCGCATCTTTCTTCATGCGATGCGCCAGGTCCAGAACAGCGCGTATTTCGTCCGCTGTCCAGTCCAGGAGAGTAACGAGATGTTTGACCTTCAAGTGCGATCCTCTGCTTTGCTACAGGGCGGAACTCTGGGCCTTTCGAATCCCTTCCTCCAGCACATCGAGCCCCTGTTCGAGGGCTTCCTGGGGCACGTTCATGCTTGGCAGCAGCCGGAGGACGGTCTCGTGCGTGCAGTTGATGCGGACGAAATTCTTGAGGCAGTAATCAAATACTGCCTTGCCGGGTATAGTGAGTTCGATGCCGATCATCAGCCCCCGCCCTCGCACTTCTTTGATAACGTCGTAGTTCTGTGCCGCAGCGTTTAGCCGGGAAAAGATGTATTCGGAGGCTTCGCGGCAGCGCTCCAGAAGGTTCTCCTGCTCAATCGCCTCGAACACGGCAAGACTTGCGGCACATGCGAGAGGACTGCCGCCGAAAGTGGAGGCGTGGGTGCCCGGGGCGAGGCTCCGGGATACTTTCTCGCTGGCCACCATCGCACCCATGGGGAATCCTCCCCCCAGGGCCTTGGCCAGGGTCATGATGTCGGGTTCGACCCCGTAGTGCTCATAACCGAACCACCGGCCGGTCCGCCCGACGCCGGTCTGGACCTCATCCAGAATCAGCAAGACCCCGTTTCGGTCACAAAGCTCGCGCAGGGCCCTGATGTAATCCCCATCAGCGACGTTAACCCCTCCCTCGCCCTGGATGGGTTCGAGCATGACGGCACAGGTTTTCTCGTCAAGGGCCTCTTCGACCGCCCGCAGGTCATTGAACGGAACGTGCGTGAAGCCTGGCAGCAGGGGGAGATAGCCCTTGTGGTACTTGTCCTGGCCCGTGGCGGTTATGGCAGCGAAGGTGCGCCCGTGGAAGGAGTCTTTCATGCTTATTATCTTGAAGCGCCCTTCCTGCTGGCCGTGAAGTCGGGCAAGCTTTATGGCCGCCTCGACCGCTTCTGCACCGCTGTTACAGAAGAAACACCGCCCCCCGAAAGAATGCCTGCTGATTTGCTCCGCCAGAAGGCCCTGCGGTTCGTTATAGAAGGTATTATCCACGTGGATGAGCCTGGCGCACTGGCGCTGGATGGCCGAGATCACCCTGGGATGGCAATGGCCGATCGTGGTGGTCCCCCAACCGGGCATCAGGTCTACGTAGCGGTTGCCCTCGCTGTCCCAGACGTAGGAACCTTCCCCTCGCACGAAGGCCACGGGGTTGCGCGAGTAATTGCCGATTACGTAGCCGGCGAATTGCTCTTTTATCTGCTTGAAGCTTCGCTGCGGCATGGCATTCCTGAGAAACGCGGGAGGCGGCTGCCCGGCCTATTCGAAGAGGGCGCCGACGAACTCGTCGGCATCGAATGCGGCCAGGTCCTCCGGGTCCTGACCAACGCCGACGAACTTGACCGGGATGTCGATCTGATCTCGCATGCCGAAAACGATTCCGCCCTTGGCGGTCCCGTCGAGCTTGGCGAGGACGATGCCGGTGAGCTCGATGGCTTCGTTGAAACGCAGGGCCTGGCTGATGGCATTCTGGCCGGTGGTTGCGTCAAGTACCATCAGGGTTTCATGTGGCGCCCCCGGTATCTTCTTGCCGACCACGCGGCATATTTTCTGCAATTCCGCCATCAGGTTGCGTCGTGTGTGCAGTCGTCCTGCCGTATCTATGATCAGCACGTCATAGTCACCCGCGAGCGCTTTGTCGGAGGCATCGAAGGCGACGGCGGCCGGATCGGCGCTTTCGCTTTTTACGATGTCGGCGCCCACCCACTTCGCCCAGATGCTGAGCTGCTCGACGGCGGCGGCACGAAACGTGTCACAGGCCGCCAGAAGGACCCTCTTCCCCTCGCCACGAAACCTGTGGGCCAGCTTTCCGATGCTCGTGGTCTTGCCCGAGCCGTTCACCCCCGCAACGAGTATGACTCCCACGCGGCTTGCGGGCAGGTGGAGCGCCGTATCCCAGTGCCCCAGGTCCACGGTGATCTGTTCTTTTAGGAAGGGCACCACCTGAGCGGCATCCCGAATCTCGCTGCTCCTGTAAGCATCCCGCAGGGCATCGCACAGCCGCATGACGGTGGCCGGGCCCATGTCGGCCACGTAGAGCTGCTCCTCGATCTCTTCGAGCAGCTCCTCATCGAGCCTTCTACCCACACTCAGCACGGCCCGGAGGCCGCCTGCGATCTTGTCATGGGTTTTCCGCAGCCCCTGCCGGAGGCGCTTGAAAATGCCCCCGCCGACCGGTGCGGAGGATTGACCAGGGGCCTCATCCTTGCTCTCAACCCCAGAGCTTGTCATGGGCCCTCTCTCCAATGCATCGCATCACAGCCCCCCCTTGCGGGTATCTGAGGCGCAGAGCGATCACGGCTCGCAGCGCAAGGCGGAAAGGAGGCGGCGCTTCCTCGACCTGGCGAGC
>JAUWZH010000287.1 GCA_030615435.1 Candidatus Brocadiaceae bacterium
GCGCCGGGTCTCGACGCTGTCCTGCCGGAGGGCGGGCGCGGAGCCGATCAGCCCGCGCACCGGCCCGGCCTGGTCCTCGCCGAGTTCCAGCACGAGCCACCCGCCGGGGCTGAGGGCCTCGGCCGCAGCGGGGATGAGGTCCCGGATAACGCGCAGGCCGTCGGGGCCCCCGTTCAGGGCGTCGCGCGGCTCATGGTCCCGCACTTCCGGCTGGAGCGTTGCGAGCCGAGCCGAAGGGATGTAAGGCGGATTGGAGACCAGAAGCCCCAGCGGTAAACCGCCCTCCGCCAGCTCCGCCGGCAGAGCCTCGCAGAGATGCCCCTCGGCGAAAACTATGCGCTGCGCGACCCCGTGGCGCTCTGCGTTCCGGCGGGCCACCTTCAGGGCCTCGGCGCTGGAGTCAGTGGCGGCGAGCAACAGGTTCGGCCGCTCGCAGGCCAGGCTCACGGCAATCACCCCGCTGCCCGTGCCGACGTCGGCGGCCCAGAGGCCCGAGGCATCCGCGGGGACCTTCTCAAGGCATTTCTCCACCACCAGCTCCGTCTCCGGCCGCGGGACCATCACGGCCGGACTCACCTCGAACTCGCGCCCGTAGAACTCCGTGCGGCCCAGCAGGTGTTGAAGGGGCTCGCGCCCGGCGCGCCGCCGCACCAGCTCCCGGAACCGGGCTTGCTGCCGCGCACTGAGCTCCCTGTCAAACCTGGCGTAGAGCATGACGCGCTCCAGCTCCATCACGTCGGCGAGCAGCATCTCTGCATTGAGGCGGGGATTCTCGATGCCGGCCCCCTGGAAATACTCCGTGGTCCAGTTCAGCAGCTCCAGCAACGACCAGCGCCGATCGCTCGACCTCTCACGCATCCGAGCCGCGCTCCCATGCCTGCCGGCGGTCAAAGACACCTCGCCTGCCGAGTCCGCTATCATGGAGGCAATTCTAAAGAGCCCCGGGGGGAGATTGCCAGCCGCGATGCGAAAACCGCCCCTTGGCCGGTGCCGCAAGGCCGCTGAGGCCCCTCCGGGGGCGCGGAAAAAGGGCGAGAAAAAACGGCGGGAAGAATCGAGAAACGCCCCTCCAGGGACGCACGAGCTAACGGCGAGGCGACGCCGGCTCGCCCTTCGCAGGGCATCCCGGCGAGCACATGGCGACGCCCGGCGCAGGCGACAGAATGAGAGCGGGTCAGGCCGCAGTTACCACCCCTCTGCCCACGCCGGTTCACTGCGCGGCCTGGAGGCGCTCCCTCTGGGCCCCGAGGATCTCGAACACGACCTCGGGTGCATCGGGAACGCCACTGCGGAAGAACTCCTCCGCGCGCTGCAACTTCTGAAGGTTCTCCGGGATACGCGGGGCGAACTGCTGCTCGTATTCCCGCCGGGAGTAATCCTTGCCGAGGTGCTCGCGGAACAGGCGCCGCACGTCCTCGTACCTGGGGATCAGCCCGGTGGGTCGCTCTACCACCTCCACCTCCCCGTGCACCCGAAGCTCCATCCACTTGAGCCAGACCCGCTTGTCTTCCATCGCGTTCAGATACTGCCCCTGGTGGTCCTTCAGGAAGTTGTTGACGCCGAAGATGAGGGGAGCGGAATCGAGCCTTTCGCCAAAGGCGATGTTGTCTTGAATATAGCGGCCTAGCGGGATGGAGACGAAGTCCAGGTTCGACATGGGGTTGGCCACCCGCACGCCTTCCTTGCCGAGCGTGGCGGCGGTGGTCTCAGACTCCAGGCAGGCCCCCTTTGTGACGATGCCGTGGGTCCAGTCGAAAGCCTGTTCGACGGGCACGGAGGTGTCCGAGTCGCGCCCCCCGTAGATGATTCCGCTCACCGGCACCCCGCCGGGGTCGTGCAGGTGAGGGTCGCAGTTGGGCAGCCGCTCCAGCCCGATGGTATAGCGAGCGTTCCTGTGGGCCAGGGGGATCTGCTTGCCCGCGCCGTCCGTCTTGCCGGCCCACCATTCCCCGCTGTAGTTGCGCCCCTTCTCGGGCGTGCGTTCTTCGCCCATGCCCAGCCAGTAGGGGACGGCTTCGTCGCTGACCAGCACGTTGGAGAATATCACCTCGCCTGGTCTGTGCAGGGCCTCCCAGATGATGGGATCGTCCCTGGGGTTCACGTCGCGGATGATTCCGAAGATGCCGCACTCGACGTTGGCCGCCCGCGCCTCCCCGTCAATGACGCGCAGGTATGCGATGTCGTCGCCGACGATGCTCTCACCGGGCACCATGGCGGTGGAGGTCTTGCCGCAGGCGCTGGGAAAGGCCCCGGTGAAGTAGGTCACCCTGTCGCCGGGCCCGCGTACGCCGACGATCAACATGTGCTCGGTCAGCCACCCCTCCGCCGACGCCTTGTTGATGGCGAGGCGCATGGCCAGTTTCTTCAGCCCGATGGTATTGCCGCCATACTGCGTATTGGCGCTGTAAACCGTTCTCTCATCGAGGTCTATGTAGACCCTCCGCTTCTCCACGTTGACGCTCACCCCGTCTTTCAGTTCGCCCTGCGTGTGGACGAACCGGAAGAAATCGTTCGAGTCTCCCACCTTGCGGAAGGTCTCGTATCCTTTTCGATACAGGATGTCGTTGCTGTGGGCCACGTAGGGGCTGTCGGTGAGCTGCGTGGCGGGTATGGAAAAAGGAGAGTCCTGCGGGCCGAGGCAGAAGAACCGCACGAACAGTTCCCTGCCCCTCATGCTGTCCCTCAGGTACGAGCGCACCTCTTTGAGGCCCTTCTGTTTCTCCACGGAGTTGAGCCGCTCGCCCAGCTCCGTGCCGGGGGGCAGCAGGTATTTTGTATTAGCCCTATCCCGTGCCTGGTCGTGGTAGCCGTCGAAGTGGACCGTGTGCCCTTCGGTCGCGAGTTTTTTCTCCGCCCCGCTTTCCCATGCCCTCCGCCTGACATAGGCGATGTCCTGCGGGGAATCCGTGCCGACGAACACTGAATCCGGGTTGCAAAGCTGCACGTAGTCCGCCACGAAACGGTGCAGAGCCACATTCTCTATGGCGGCGAGCTTCCGGTAGTTGATCGCGTCCAGTTTTCTGCGCAGCACTCGTTCAGCGGGATCTTCCATGCCCTCTGACTCTCTCCTGGCTTTCAGGGAGGCGGCCGCCGTCCGTCCGGCCACTTCGCCGACGCCGGACGCCCCCGCCTCAAGAAGTTACGGGCAGTCAAAATGTCATTCCCATAAGGAAGCGGGCCTCCTCGGGGCCGGTCCCCTGGAAGGAGCCACCCGGTGCCCTATAATGGGCACGAAAAGACGAGCCGAAGCACGATCCTTCGCTCAAAACAGAAGAAGCCCCCGGCAATGATACCGGGAGCCGTGGATTTGCACAAGGGGCTACCGGCAGGCGCTGCACTATGAGATTGGCCTGCCCGCCCTGCGGCAGACAGGCCAACCCCTGTGGTCATACCATCTGAGACCCTGCGGCTACCTCAGCACCAGTGCATCGGCAACGTCGAGGTCGAGCGTGAAGAGCTTGCG
>JAUWZH010000335.1 GCA_030615435.1 Candidatus Brocadiaceae bacterium
GGCGCCCGACCTTCGGGTGCCAGCCCAGAACACGGCGGGCCTTCGAGATGTCGGGCTGGCGCACGTGGGGGTCGTCTTGCGGGAGAGGCTTGAAGGTGATCTCGCTCCCGGAACCGGTGAGCTCGACTATCTCGCGCGCGAACTCCAGGATCGTCACCTCGTCCGGGTTGCCGATGTTGACCGGCTCGTGTTCTTCGCTCTGGAGCAGGAGCCAGATGCCGTCCAGGAGATCGTCCTTGTAACAGAAGCTTCGCGTCTGCGAGCCGTCACCGTAAACGGTGAGCGGCTCGCCCTTCAGCGCCTGAACCATGAAGGTCGGCAGCGCCCGCCCGTCGTCGAGCTTCATGCGGGGGCCGTAAGTGTTGAAGATCCGCACGATGCGGGTGTCAAGTCCGTGAGTGCGGTGGTAAGCCATCGTCAGGGCCTCGGCGAAACGCTTCGCCTCGTCGTAGACCCCTCGTGGGCCGACCGGGTTTACGTGCCCCCAGTAGTGCTCGGGCTGCGGGTGGATTTGGGGGTCCCCGTAGGCCTCGCTGGTGGATGCGAGGAGGAAACGCGCTGCCTTTTCCCTGGCCAGCCCCAGCACCTTGTGCGTGCCGAGAGCTCCAACCTTCAGGGTCTCGATCGGGTACTTGAGGTAATCGTTCGGGCTTGCGGGAGAGGCGAAGTGCAGCACGTTGTCCACAGGACCGCCGATGTGGATGTATTCCGAGACGTCGTGCTTGATGAACGTGAACCTTTCGTGCTGGCCGAGCAGGTGCTCGATGTTGTGGGCCTGGCCCGTGAGCAGGTTGTCCACACAGATGACCTCGTGGCCCCTGGACAGGAAGTAGTCGCACAGGTGCGAACCGATGAAACCCGCCCCGCCCGTGATCACAGTTCTTTCTGGCATTACGACGATCTCCTTGAGAGATGCCCGGCGGCAAGGGGAGTTCGCGACAGTAATGCTTCCCGCCGGGAATGACAATCCGCCTCGCCGCCCCGTTCCGCCCGGCGCAAGACCCTCCAGCGTGCCGCCACACGATACCACGCCGCCGCAGTTGTATCAACAGTTATTGGGCCCGGCACGAGAAACGTCCCGCGAGCCGTCCGCTCGCGGCGATGAGTCGGTCAGAACTCGGCGGAGGAAGAATCCTCGGTGGACTCACGCAGGCAATACTGTCATAATGATGCACCGCTTTGCCAAGAGGCGACCCCTGAGCCCGGTTGAGCCTGGAGGAGATGTCGCGATGAAATGGCGAAGTCTTTTTCTCCTTGCAATTCTCGTTGCCGTGCTGACAGGTTGTCGTGGCACGCCGCACCAGGGTGCCCCTGGGAGGTTTTCTTTCGTGGCGATCGGCGACACTCGGCACTACTCTCGGATCGCGCAGCCGCAGGCCTATCGGGACAATATCAAACAGATCAACCGGATCAGGCCACGTCCCGAGTTCGTCGTGAATCTGGGGGACCTGATCCTGGGACACGCGGACCGCGACATGACCATCTGGGAATGGGAAGAGTTCGATCGCGTCACGGCGAAGCTCAAGCCGCCCCTCTACCTCGTCGCCGGCAACCACGACGTGTGGGACGAGCACAGCCTCGCGCTCTTCATCGAGCGCTACGGCCCCACCTACTATTCCTTCGACCACCGGGGCAGCCACTTTGTCATCCTGTGCTCCGAACTGCCCGTGGAGGACGGACACATCGCCGGCGCACAGCTCGAATGGCTCGCCGCAGACCTCCAGAAGCACGCGGACGCCGAACACATCTTTGTCTTTCTCCACAGACCACTCTGGGTCTCGCACCGCGGAATGGCGCGGAGCGGCTGGAACGAGCACGTGCACCCGCTGCTGGCGAAATACGGCGTGGATGTCGTCTTTGCCAGCCACGACCACGAGTTCAAGAACTACGGCGTGCAGGATGGGGTGCAGTACTACGTCACCGGTGGCGGCGGCGCGCCGCTGGTAGCAGGCGCGTTTTACCACTTCATGCTCACCACCGTTGACGGCGCCGAGGTCAGCAGCGTCGTAATCGACACCAAAGGGAACATGCTGCCCCACGATGTCGTTACCGCGCAGGCCCGTACGACGCCATCGGAGGTCCGCAGCACGGTCAGTGGGGCGATTCGAAACGGAACGCTCGGTGGGAAGCATGCGTCCGTACTTGTGTGGGACAGCCACGTTGTCGAACTGGCTATCCCCTGCGAAGAACCCGGCCTCGCCCGCCCGAACAGCCAGTGACGGGTGGGAGCTGACATCTCCCGCGTACATCAGGCCGCCACGGAGACCCGGCCTCGTCCGATGACGGCCGCGCCTGGTCCATTCCCTACGCCAACTTCCACGTCCCGAGCCACTTCGGCACGCAGACGTTCAAGTAACCGCTGGCAAGGCCCCCGCTCCAGGCAGGACCGTTCCGGCAGATGCCTGACGGTCCTCCATCAGGTGTCGGCAGAAGTCGCGCTCAGCGCATCCGCTCGGCCATGAAGCGAGCGACGCGCCGGAAGAAATCCTTGTTTTCCACGGGGATGCGCTTGATCGTTCGGAATGCCTC
>JAUWZH010000141.1 GCA_030615435.1 Candidatus Brocadiaceae bacterium
GCGCTCGGCGATGAGCCGCAGGGCGCGCTCTATGATGGTGAGGGTGCGCAGGCCGAGGAAGTCCAGCTTCAACATGCCCATCCGGTCCAGGTCGTCCATGGCCCACTGGGTCATGACGAGTCCGTCGCCGCTCTTGAAGAGCGGAACGAGTTCCCAGAGCGGCCTGTCCGCGATGACCACGCCGGCGGCGTGAGTGCTCGCGTGGCGCGGCAGGCCCTCCATGCGGCGGGCATACCCCAGGATGCGCTTCACCTCCTCATCCTGCTCGGCCAGTTGCAGGACTTCCGGGGCCCGCTGGAGTGCGTCGTCAAGGGTGACCTTTGGCCCCATGGGAATCATCTTGGCGAGCCGGTCCACCTTCTCCAACGGCACGTCAAGCACCCGGCCCACATCACGCACGCAGTTGCGGGCCTGAAGGGTTCCGAAGGTGATGATCTGCGCCGTGCTCTCGGCGCCGTAGCGCTCGCGCACGTAGTTGATGACCTCTTCCCGCCGATTCTCGCACAGGTCTATGTCAATGTCGGGCTGCTCGCGGCGCTCCGGGTCCAGAAAACGGCTGAAGATCAGGCCGTAGTCCATCGGGTTGACGTCGGTCAACCCCAGCGCATGCGCCACGAGGCTCGAGGAGCCGCTGCCCCGCATCCCGACAGGAATCCCCTCTTCCCGCGCGAAGCGCACGAAATCCCAGGTGATAAGCATGTAGTCCACGTAGCCCATCTGCTCGATGACGCCGAGCTCGTAATCGAGGCGCTCGCGCATCTCCTCGGTAAGCTCGCCGTAGCGCCCGCATAGTCCACGCTCGGCCTGCCGGCGGAGAAAGGCCGCGTTGTCCTCGACCCCCTCCTGGTGGAAAGCGGGGAACTTCAGGCCGTCGTCCAGTTCCACCTCACACATTTCCGCAATGCGGAGGGTGTTGCTGAGCGCATCCGGCTGCTCCCGGAACAGGTGCGCCATCTCCTCGGGACTCTTGAAGTAGAGCTGGTCGCTCTCCATGCGGAAACGCCCCGGATCGTTCAAAGTGCTGTGGGTATTGATGCAGAGCAGGACATCGTGCCAGGAATGGTCCTCAGCCTGGAGGTAGTGCGCGTCGTTGGTGGCGACGACGGGGAGGTCAAGCCTGCGCGCCAGTTGCAGCGCCTCCGGCATGCACCTGCGCTGGTCTGCCAGCCCGTGGTCCTGGAGCTCCACGTAGAGATTCTCCGGGCCGAACAGGTCGCGCAACTCACCAATCCACTTCTCGGCCTCGGCGGGGGCGCCGGCCAGAATCAGGTCGTTGAGCCGGCCCTTCAGGCAGCCGCTGAGGCAAATCAGCCCCTCCGCGCAGTCGGCGAGCAGCTCCCAGTCCACCCGGGGCTTGTAGTAGAGCCCCTCCACGTAAGCGAGGCTGGCGAGTTTGAGCAGGTTG
Organism: Candidatus Brocadiaceae bacterium; assembly: GCA_030615435.1. Lineage (GTDB taxonomy): Bacteria > Planctomycetota > Brocadiia > SM23-32 > SM23-32 > JAUWZH01. Next base: position 1,406 of record JAUWZH010000141.1, read on the forward strand.
TTGAAGCCGGTCTGATTCCCGGCGAGGAGGGTCAGATGGTGGAGGATCTGGTTGCCGCCGCCGTAAGTGCGATCACGCCGGCTGCCGGGCGTCATGTAGGCTTCGTAGCCGATGATCGGCTTCACGCCCTCGGCCTTCATCGCCGCACAGAAGGCCACGGCCCCGAACATGTTGCCGTGATCCGTCATCGCCACGGCGGGCATGTCCATCCGCCGGGCGATCGGGGCCATCTGTTCGATCCGGCACGCACCGTCCAGGAGGCTGAACTCGGTGTGCACGTGGAGGTGACAGAACGAAGCAGCCATGTCGTCCCCCGGTCGCCAGCTTCAGAGATACGGCAAGAAAGGCGCCGCGCCCGGCGGACACTCACAAGGAGTCCTCGGCGCCGCCCCCATATTACGGGCGCGAGGGCACATCGTCAAGAAGATGCCGGTTCACAACATATGCAGGAACCTCAATGCCCCTTCGCAACATGTTGTATGGAGGCGCGGGCAAGCCCCTCGACAGCGCAAAGGGCTCTCGGTCCTTGTCCGAGAGTGCGAAGTCCGAGAAGCGGCAGTATAATGGCTCACTGCGAGCTGAGCGCAGGTAGTGTGACAACGAGACCAGCCAATGGATTTCGAACGGATCGTGTTCAGCGGCCATGCCGTGCAGCGCATGTTTGAGCGTGGTCTCGGCAAGGATGACGTAGTCATGGTCTTGCGAGAAGGCGATGTCATTCAGGACTACCCGGATGATACGCCATATCGAAGCTGTGTCATGCTGGGATGGGCGCGTGGACACCCGGTGCACGTCCTGGCGGCACTGGATGATGCCAGCAGAACGGCTGTGGTCGTAACCGCCTATGAACCTGACCCCGCTCTGTGGAGCAAGGATTTCAGGACCAGGAGGAACCCATGAAGTGCGTCATTTGCAGGAATGGGGATACCCGCAGCGGCACGGCGACTGTGACGCTGGAGAGAAACCGCGCCACGATTGTGATCAGAGAGGTGCCGGCCGACGTGTGCGAGAACTGCGGGGAGTACTACCTGTCCGAAGACAGCACGACGCGCGTGTGTGAGTTGGCGGAGGAAGCCGCACAGCAGGGGGTCGAAATAGAAGTGTTGCACTACCCTGCCGCAACGGCGCCGTAGCGTCGTAGAGGAACCCTGCCGGTTCTCTGCGGGGGCGGGGCAACGCTGTCCTCCCGCTGCTTACGCACAGTGGAACATTCTCCGAGAAAACAGTGTTTCTTTGGGTCGGGCAGGGGAGCGAGCTGGCCAAGGGCTACGGGGGCGTTTGAAAGGGCCGGCGATCAGGTGAACAGGTGACCGTAGGCGAGCGATGTTTGCGGTTCTTGCAGGCGAGGTGACAAGCAGGCTTGGTTTGCCGTTCTCACCTGCTCTCCTGCTTTACCATTCTTTCGCTGGCGCGGAAGAATGGTGGGCGGTACTGGACTTGAACCAGTGGCCTCTACCGTGTCGAGGTAGCGCTCTCGCCAACTGAGCTAACCGCCCACCTTCTTCCCAATTCTACTGCCCCCGGCCCGTCCCTGTCAAACTGAAGGGGCCCCTCGCTCGGCGCCGCTCGCCGGAATGAGCATTGTTTTTCCCGCCCTTCGCATATACAATACCTGTTCAGGACTGGCCTGGAGACTGCGCCAGCCGCGCCGAACCCAAGAAGGGGTGCCACATGGCTGGAGAACATGAAGAGGACAAAGTCTCAGGGCGGTACAGGCTCCTGGAGCTCGTCGAGGAAGGGGTCGGCGGGAAGCTGTACCGGGCCCGGGACGAAGAACAGGACAGGGCCGTGCTGCTGAAACTGGTCCCTCCGGCCCTCAGCGAGGACCCGCAGTTCCGCCGCTACCTCTATGACCGCTGGGCCGAGCGCGACGCCCTGTTCGAGCATCCGAACATCGTGGACGTCGTCGAGGTGGGCAGGAGTGGGCAGCAGTACTTCGCGGTGGTGGAAGACCCGGAAGGCGAGCGCCTGTCCGAGAGGATGAAAGAGGCCCCGCTGGAGCCCGATGAGGTGGTGGAAATCCTTCACCAGATCGCCGAGGCCCTCCGGGCCGCCCACCGGCGCGAGGTGATCCACGCCCACCTGAAGCCTTCCGACGTGTTCATCAGGCGGGACAGCGGCGGGCGGTTGCAGGTGAAGGTCCTCTTCCTGGACATGGGCACTGCTGCCAGTGAAAGCATTCTCTCGCTGTTCGGCGAGCTCCAGGGTTCCCCTAAATACATGGCGCCCGAGACCATCCGCGGGGCACCACCCGGGCCGGGGGCCGACGTTTTCGCCCTCGGCGTGATCGGCTACGAGCTTCTGACCGCGCGCGAGCCGTTTCCCTCCGAGCATCCGGTCGGGTATCTGTTCGCCAACTGCGAAGGCTCCCTCACTCCCCCCAATGCCGTTCAGGAGAGCGTGTCCAGGGAGCTGTCGCTGGTGATCAGCCGCTGCCTGGAGAAGAACCCTCAGCGGCGCTACCGCTCCGCCCAGAGGGTAATTGACGACCTCGACCGCTGCGTGGAGATCACCAAGACCGGCCGGGTGAGCATGGTGCCGAGGGGGTCCGACTCGGCCTTTGCGCGGGAATACGAACTGCCCGAAGGAAGGCCGCCGGGCCGGGAACGCGCCACCCGCACCTCGCCCCTGAGCGTGATCGCACTGGTGCTCGCGATGGGAGCGCTGGTCTTCCTCGCCGTGGTGAACCTGCCGTATCTCACGCGCCGACTTGGCCGAATGAAGGAGTTTCCCCGTTCCATCGGCCGGCGACAGGGAGCCCGTGTCGGGCCGGAGACCGGGGCAGGTGTGATCGGGCCCAAAAGGAGGCGGGATGTCTCCAAGGCCCGTCAGGAGCGTGCCCGCAAGGCATACGACGCCCTGATGAAGGACTGGTTACAGCGCCACAGCCTGGAGGGTTCTTACGAGCTCGCCGTTGCGAAGTTCGAGGCGCTGGCGGACGAGTTCGCTGATACTCCCTACGGCCTTCAGGCCCGGGAAACTGCCGCGCAGATCTACTGCGAGTGGGCCGAGAGGCTGGCCAAAGGGGAGAAGTTCCAGGAGGCCGAGTCCCACTATCGCCACGTGCTCGAAATAACCCCGGAGGGCAGCCGCCTCAGAGACGTCGTCGCGCGCGAACTCCCTGCCGTCATGGCCGGCATGGCTGACCAGCAGGGGCGCCTCAGGCGGTACGAGGAGGCGCTGGAGATTTACAGATCCATCAAAGAGGAGTTTCCGGGCTCGGTGGAGGCGGCCCTTCTTGCCCGGAAGGAACCGGTCCTGGGTTTCAACCGGGCCTACGACCTCTGGAAACACGAGGGCAAACTCCAGGAGGCGGCGAGCCAGTTCCGATACGTCCTGAAGAATTATCCGGAGAGCAACGCGGCAGCCGACTCTCGGAAATACCTGCCGGAGGTCTACTTCGACATCGCCGCAGGAAAGTTCCAGGAGGGCAACCTCCAGGAAGCTCACGAGGACCTGGCCAAGCTCGGGGAAGCCTTCGACGAGAGCCGCGTGGGCCGCAGGGCCGCCGAACTCGACGCCGAGGTCCTGTTCCGGCTCTATGAGGCCGCCCGGCAGAACAACGATGGTGAAGGGGCCTCGCGGCATTTCTCGGAGCTGGCGGCGGAGCATCCCGAGAGCGAATGGACTCAAACCGCTTACAGGCGAAGACTCGGTCTGACGTGCGCCGATGGTGACGTCATGTTCGACGCCACCACCGCTCAGAGCATGTACGCAGAGGCCGAGCAGTACCTCGATCAGATGCGTTACGAGGCGGCGTTGAACATGCTTCGGACCGTCATCCGCTACACGCGTCCAGGCTCGGAGGCCGGCCGCAAGGCCCTGGGCAAGCTGCCCGAATGCATGTATTACGGGGCCCTGGACGCCTCAGCGGGGCAACAGGAGGAGTGCCGGCAGAGGCTTCAGGAACTCGCCCGGGATTTCTCCCACACCCCGTGGGCCGAGCGCGCACGGAAAACCCTGCGGTGCATCAAGAACGCCCCGGAGGGCATGGTCTTCGTGCCCGAAGGAGCTTTTCCCATGGGGGCCTCTCAGAAGGAGATCGTTCAGTTCCTGGAACGAGTCTATCCGCCCCGAATACTCCAGAGCGAAAGGGAACTGGAGCTCGTCCTCATCCTCGTCGGATACGTCTCCGAAATCCCGAGGCACGTCGCCACTACCGGCGCCTTCTACATAGACCGGACCGAGGTCACCAACGCTCAGTACAAGAGGTTCGTAGACGAAACCGATTACCGTCCGCCACCCCACTGGCAAAACGAGACCTTCGCCGAGGGGGAAGCGGACCAGCCGGTCACCAACGTCTGCTTCGAAGAAGCCGCCGCTTATGCGAAATGGGCGGGCAAGCGGCTGCCGACCGAAGCGGAGTGGGAAAAGGCCGCCAGGGGAGTGGACGGACGGTTCTATCCCTGGGGCAACGCGTTCGACAGAAACTCCTGTCACCACATGCGCAAAACCGCCGCCGGAACGGTCCCCGTCGGTTCGTATCCCGGGGGGGCGAGTCCCTGGGGCGTCCTGGACATGCTCGGCAACGTCTGGGAATGGACCGATGGCTGGTTCGTGGCCTATCCCGGGAACGAGAGGACGGACACGCGCGCCCCGTACGGGGAAACCTGCCGCGTGCTGAGGGGCGGGGCCTGGTACCAGCACGACCTGAAGCCGGTGCCCATCCGCGTTACTTTCCGACTTCCGGTAAAACCGGACATGAAGGGCCCCGACATGGGCTTCCGCTGCGCCCAAGACGCCGAGTGAGCCCTCTCCCTGTTGCTCTTGCTGCCGTTCTCCTGTTCCCTGCTGCTTCACGGCGCGCGCCGGTTGCCTTTGCCGACGAATTCCCGTGAAGCGCTCCCCTCCCGGGGCATATACTACCTGCGGGCGTGACCGCCGTCCCCGAGCGGATCGGCAAACCGGAAGGTGAGGCGCAGCATGCTCGGACCCACTGCATCGGAACTTCCCTTCGAGCAGCACCGTGAAGGCCGCCTCGTGGTGTGGGCCGACCCTGAGGTCGTCCCTCCCGAGGGCGCGCGCGAGCTGCTGAGGCTGCCCGGAGTCCTGAAAGGGCTGCGGGGGCTCGCCTCCCGGTCTCGCGCGCACCGCACGGTGTGGCGTTGGAGACCGTCCTGGCTTTCCGGCCGCCGCCTGGTGGTGCGGCAGTTCGTGCATGGCGGGCTGCTCGGGGCCATCCCGGGCGGACCGGGCACGTTGTTCCTGAGCGCCCGGCCGATGCTGCGCGAGCTGCGCATCGCCCTCCATGCCAGCGAGCACGGGGTGCCTACCTGCCGACCCGTGGCGCTTCGGCTGGAGCGGGTGTTTGGCCCCCTGCTGCGCGCCCACTACCTCAGCGAGGAAATACCGGGGGCTGAGAACCTGCTGGAGCTGTGCCGCCGCTTCGGGCGGGCGGCGCCCTGCCCGCGCCGCCGCCCGGCACTCGCAGGCGGCGTGGCCCGCACCCGCGGC
>JAUWZH010000322.1 GCA_030615435.1 Candidatus Brocadiaceae bacterium
GACGCCTCCGTACGGAGGCGTCATGAAAATCGTCCTGTTGGAAGACGAAAGGGTTGCCGACCTTTACACCCTGGTGTTCCTGCGGGCGGCGTTCGACCTGCGCTGTGGCATCTTCACGCTGAGGGAGAAAATCGAGAAGAAGTTCCCCAACTGCACGGTCTACCTGGAGACCAGGGACGAGTTGGACGGGGTGACCGCCGAGAGGTACGGCGGCGAGAGGGTCAACAGCCACGAGGCTGTCCGTCCCGACGACGACGTGCTGCTGGTCAATGCCGCGGCGATCCTCACTGGCGAGCCTGCCGTTTACAGCGAGATGGAAAAGGTAGGGGTGAGTGAGGACGGGCGTTTCGTGTGGGCCTATCTCGGGCGGGAAACGGTCGAGAGGCTCGACACGCCGGCCTCGATCGGCCTGGCGCAGAAGGCGCTGGAAGAGCTCGCTTCGGAGGTGGTGGATGACATCCTGATACGTTACCCCTGGGACCTCATCCGTCACAACGCCGAGCAGATAACCGCCGACTTCCGCCGCCACTACACCCCGGCAACCAGGAGCAAGCCGCTGCAGGGTGCCGCCATGATCGGGCCCGAGAAGAACCTCTACATCGGGGAAGGGGTGGAGCTTCAGCCGCACACCTGGATTGACTGCCGCGAGGAGCCCGTGATACTGAGCGACGGCGTGACGGTCTCGGCCCACACCAGTATCCACGGACCGGCCTTCATCGGGGCGGACACGCAACTGTTCGAGGCGAGGGTCCGCGAGGGATGCTCCATCGGCCCGGTCTGCCGGGTGGGCGGTGAGGTGGCGGAGAGCATCATCCACGGCAACACCAACAAGTATCACACGGGCTTCCTCGGCCACGCCTACGTCTGTGAGTGGGTGAACATCGGCGGCCTTACCGCCAACAGCGACCTGAAGAACGACTATGGCACGGTCAAGGTGAAGGTGGGGGGCGAGATGATTGACACCGGCGAGGTGTTCGTCGGCTCCTTCATCGGCGACCACACCAAGACCAGCATCGGAACGATGTTGAATACCGGCAGCGTAATCGGCATAATGTGCAACCTCGTGGGCGGATCGGGCGTGCTGCCGAAGTACATCCCGTCCTTCGCCTGGTACTTGCAGGGCCGCATCTCGAAAGGCCTAGGGCTGGGCTACGCCCTGGAGACCGCGCGAAAGGCGATGGGGCGGCGGGACGTGGAGATGAGCGAGGCGATGGAGGACTTGATCAGGCACACCGAGGAACTCACCCACGAGGAGAAACTCGCCCTGGTCAAAAGAGACCGCAAGAGAATGCGATAGGTCGGGTCAGTAATACCCTCAAGAAAGGACGTCTGAAATGGAAAGGAAGGAGATCCTCCGCAGGGTTTCGGAGGTGACGAGCGAGGTGCTCGGCGTCGCCGTAGAGGAAATCGAAGAGAACTCCGAGTTCATCCGCGACCTCGGGGCGGAGTCCATCCAGAGTCTGGAGCTGATGGCCGCCTTCGAGGAAGAGTTCGGCATCGAAATAGACGAGGAAGCCGCCCTCCAGGTGCAGAGCGTCGGAGCGGCGGCGGACTTCATAGCTCCATACATCGAAGAGGTACAATAGGCTCAGGGCCCTTGAGTGACCTGCCGGGGCGAAGCGCCCGGGGGAGGAAATGCTTCAGCGCCGTGGAGGGCTGACGCAGAGAGCAGACTTACCCCTTGCTTTCCGAGGAGAAATGTCGGATGGAAATCATCGTCACCAAAGACTACGAGGAGATGAGCGACAAGGCTGCCGAGATCGTGATTGCCGCCATCAAGGCCAGCCCGGAACTGGTCCTGGGGCTCGCTACCGGCAGCACTCCCGAAGGCCTGTACGAGCGCCTGGTGACAGCGCACAAAGAGGACGGGCTGGATTTCTCGCACATGACCACCTTCAACCTGGACGAATATGTGGGGCTGGGCCCTGACCACGAACAGAGCTATCGTTTCTTCATGGACACCCACCTGTTCGACCACATCAACATCAGCAAGGAGAGAACCCACGTCCCCGACGGCCTGGCAGCGGACCCGGTCCAGTACTGCAAGCTCTACGAAGAGATGATCCAGGATGCCGATGGCATTGACATCCAGGTGCTCGGCATCGGCAGGGACGGCCACCTGGGCTTCAACGAGCCCGGCACTTCCCTCTCTTCACGGACGCAATTGGTTGCCCTGGCGCCGGAGACGATCGAGGACAACTCGCGCTTCTTCGATAGCGAGGACGAGGTGCCGCACTTTGCCCTGACAATGGGGGTGCAGAGCATCCTGGAGGCCCGCAAGTGCCTGCTGCTGGCCAGCGGCGAGGGGAAAGCGGAGGCCCTCAAGGGCTGTGTGGAAGGCCCGATAACCTCCATGCTCACCGCCTCCGCCCTCCAGGTGCATCCCGATGCCATCGTCATCGTGGACGAGGCAGCCGCTTCCAGGCTGGAGCGCCTCGATTACTACAAATGGGTGCAGCAGGCCAGAGAGCAGATCGCCGGGACGCATTGACGGTTCACCGCCGCGGGCGCGGCGGGCCGGCCGACTTCTCCGGTAGGAGCGCGAGGCCGTGAAGGCAAACGTGGTAATCATGTCGGTGATGGTGGCGGTCCTGATCGTGCTGGCGTGGCATTTCAAGGGCATTGCCGGGACCGGGGAAGGGCTGAAGGGCGGCCTTTTGATGCTGTGGCGAATCTGGCCCCTGTTTCTACTGGCGCTGGCAGCGGCGGGTCTGCTTCAGGCCCTCATCCCGGAAGAGGTCGTGGGGCGATACCTGGGCGCCGGCACACCTTATCGCAGCATCGC
>JAUWZH010000359.1 GCA_030615435.1 Candidatus Brocadiaceae bacterium
CCGCCGGCACGGCGCTCGGGCGTTCGGTGGTCCTCACCGGGAAGCTGCGCCGTTCCTGTGGGCCGAAGTCGGCCTGGAATTCGATCAGGAGCCACTTGATGCTCTCGTCATCCCAGCGCACGAGCGCGCGCGTCTGGCACATCAGCGGGTCTCCTTCGTCCAGCACCTCGACGTGATCGGGCTCCCGCAGCGCACCGCGCGGGAACGGAACGCCGAAGCTTACAAGGCCCCGTTCGCAGCGGGTGTTGATGGGGTTTTGCACCCGAATGATCGCCGGAGCTGTGTCGGGTGTGGCTGCCATTGGATTGCTCCTTTCCTCGATGTGATGGGGACGCAAAAGAATCTACGCAAACTGGAGATAGTCGGAGTCTGTCGGCGCCGGCCCGCGGAGCGCCCTCAGGCGAAGCCATTCCCAACGACGCCAGATGCGCACCGCCCGCAGCCGGCATGCCCCAGCGGGAAGCGGCTCCGCCAGGGGCGGCCGCACCCCCGGCTCTCCCAGCCGAAGCTGCCGACCGCTGACCTGCTCGCGCCAGTGAATGCCCTCCTCGTCCACCTCGTGGTAGCGCTCCGCAGCGGCGGCTCCTCCCTCTGTCTCCGCAAGGACTTCGATGAACAGTTGTGCCGCGTCCTCCCCGCCCAGGAGCGGGGCGAGACGCTTCGAGGCGAACTCGCGAAGCGAATCCTCCGGGTGATAGGTGAAGTGGGCGAACGCCTGGTAGTTCAGCTCGCACGGCACACAGCGCTCAGACGTTTCTCCGAAGAAAACCAGCCCTTCCAGGCCGGCTTCCGCCCCGCGCAGGCAGGCTTCCTTTATCGAGCCTATCTCGATGCCGTAGCGGGTGTGACACCCGTTCCGGCTCCACCAATAGCTCCCCTGATGCAGCAGCCCCGCGTTGCGCACGGCCGGTGCCCTGAGGCCGCGCGGCCAGCGGTCACCCTCGTAGAACGCGTCGCTCTTCCCGTCCTCCAACCAGCGTGCCAGCGCCACCTGCGGGTTGTGCAGCATCTCCGTGATTGTCCACAGGCACACCGCCCGCTCTGGCAGTTGGGAGAGGAAATCCGGCCGGGCACCCTCCACGCGCAGCGGCGGCTCCGGCGACGTGCCCATTCTCAGGTTCAGGTTGAAGCCCGTGAAAGTTGCGTAGGGAAACACGCCATCGGGATACTTCTCGAGGAGCTGCTCCAGGCACGGCCCGTAGCTCATACGCAGCTCCTTCAGATAGTCGGCGTCTACGTCGCCGAGTTGCCGGCGCTGTTCCTGGCACCGCGGGCACTGGCAGGCGCCGAAATCGGCGATCTCGAGCTCGGTGCCTTCGAGGTCGAATGTCGAGACCAGCCAGCGCGCCGCCGCGCGCCGCCATTCAATGCTGTCGGGATGGCTCTGACAAAGCCGCCCCAGCGGCTTGCCGTCGTAACCGATCGCCGCGCGATCGGGATGCGCGGCCAGGTACTGTTCTTCGTTGAACGGGTGCACTCCGTGGTAATACAGCCCGGCGTAACCGGTGGTGGGGAAGCAGGGCAGGACCCGCATGTGTCGCGAACGACCATGGGCAAGCACCTGCTGCGCAGATGCCACGCCGCCGTGGTCGTCCCGCAGGAACCCGGCAATGATTACGCCGTTGGCGCGCGCCTGCGGCGCGTAGTTTATCAGTCGCCGATAGCCTTCGACGAAGGCCTCCGGCGGCTTGCAATAGGCGTTGTTGCAGCCCCAATCGAGTTGCCCCGGACTGTCTGACCAGTTCGTGCTGTGGTCCCAGGTCCAGAGAATGCGGTGGGCGAAGGCGGGGCGCTCGACTCTGCCAGAGCCCTGGTAGGTCGCGCCACCCCCCGTCAACTCCAGCCGCTTCAGAACGTCCCAAACGCCCGCGAGGAGCCCGTAGGGATTGCCCCCGGTCACAGCGAGGCACCTGCCGCGCTGCGTGCTCGCCAGCTCGATTGCGTACGCATCCGGTCCCAGTCTGCCGTGCTGCCCAACGCCGAGCTG
>JAUWZH010000030.1 GCA_030615435.1 Candidatus Brocadiaceae bacterium
GCCGCGCGACCATCGCCGCAACGTCTTTCCCTCTTCATCTGTGATAGTGATGGCACATGCTCTTCGCATTGGTCTCACCTCCGAGAGTATTGTACCAATGCAAAGCGTATAATGCACTGCAATTATGCAACGCTACACTAGCGTACACTCGGCAGGTTGCAGTACTTCCCAGTATCGTCTCCACGCTCTCCGTATCTTCCTGCGTAGCAAGATCGTCGCTGATACGGGACCACCCCACTTTTCCAACAGGCGCCTCCTGCCACATCGCCGCAGCCTGTTGGGCTATCGCAAGGGCGCCCAAAAGACAGAAGCAGCCTGCAACGATTATCCACGCCACCCTGGGGCACAGAAGGAAACGACCGTTTGCTCTTGCACGTGCTTCGCGCAACATCCTTCCTACTCCTCTTAGCAGCGGAGGACAACGGCATGTTCGCATAGCCTTCTCCACACCTCACATGCAAGCCTGCGTGTTGCTGTCGACCCCCCGTAACATCTAATATTGCCACCGCCCATACAAAAAGCCGTTAGACCCTCACTGTTCGGAATTGCATTGCTTCGGCGAAGCTCTTCAGTTCCGCCGCGTGGTCCCCAACGCCGAGAGCAATGTGGTGGCAGGGGCCCTGCTGGCACCAGTCGTCCATGAACTCCGGAATCGGCTTGGCCACGCGCACGCGACAGTTGGGATTACCAATGTGGAGGACATCGCCGGGTATGACCTCGGCGATGGTATAGATTAACTTGAACGTGTCGCCGGCGTCGAACTGCGTCAGGTTGAGCAGCGTAATTGGGCCTTCTTTCATCTTGAAGTCAATGCCCAGCCCGTGGCCGGTCTTGCCGTGATGCACCTCCAGATGCTGCAACTTCGGGCGTCCGTCGGCCACGCTGACGTTGCTGGGTCCGTCGTGGCCCATCATGATGAAGTTCTCGTCGAAGTCCATGGAGAAAAACTCCACGAACATCCCGCCACCGCCGAGAAGGTTCATGATTTTCATCGCCATCGCCGTCTTGACATCACCCTCGGTCACCCCGGGGCGCCCCATGGCCGCGAGCCTCGACACGGCGAGCGCAGCCTGCGATCGCAACTGCGTCATGCGCTCCTTCTCGCCCCACCAGTAGAAGCCGAACGCGTGGAGGTCGTGTCGGTGAACGACCTCGTCGAAGGCCACGGCGATCTGGGCGGAGAGCTTCATGTGCTCGTTCGTCACCGTTTCGTCCACATCGTACATCTCGCGGAACTGGCGATACATCACCTCAAGCTGCTCGGGCGTAACTCGGGCGAATGCCTCTTCGACCTCCTCCACCTCGGGTCGGATCATGAGCCGTCCCGTGGCGCGGAGCATGCGATGCTCGTCGGTCGGCATGTCTACCATGTTGGTGTAGGTGTTGCCGATGACGCCGAAATTCAGCGACTTGAAAACGCGCGCCGCGGCCGCGCCCAGGCAGTCGGCGCGCAGCTCGTCCCATAGCCGCTGCTGGCCGAAGTGCCCCGTGCGCACCTTGAACCGCCTGCCGAGCGCGACCAGAGCCCCGGCGTACTCAGGGATGCAGCAGACGCCTTCGTGATACAGGTAGAGCGCCGTGTCCGCCGTCTTGTAGTCGTAGGAAGAATCCTCGTGGGCGTTCACGAGCCGGAGCGGGACGGCGAGGTCCTTGATCGCCGGGACCATGCACATGCCGGTGGTGTAGCCCACCGGGAAGATCAAGAGGATGTCTATGTCCTGCCTGCGGAAGAACTTGCCGGCCGCGGCCGCCTTTTCGGCGGTGTCCACGAGGTCGGGCGCGACGACCTCGCCGATCTCCTTCAGGTGCTTCCGCAATTTGGCGTACATGTTCAGCCCCATCTCCTTGAGCCCCGGGAACTGGCCCCAGTACATCTTGTGGCCTGTCGGCAGAAGGCCGATGCGTGGACGAAACGGCTGGGGATGTGTGCTTTTCACTGTGATCGCTCCTTCTCTTCCCCCGTGACGGGAGACCTCTTTGTCAGGACCGGTCAGGGCCGCCACTGCGCGGCCGTCTCGGAAAGCGTGGCGCTCACCAGCCGGCATCCGCGTCGTCGCGCCTGCTGGCGGGCGTGGGCGAAGAACGCCCTGAACAGGGAGAAACCTCGGTCGCCTTCGCCCTCCTGGATCGGCGAAACGTGACACACCGGGACGCAGGGAATGCCCGCCTCCAGGCACATGTCAAAATCGCCGCATGCAAGACGCAACGACGCGTCATAACCGTCACCGTTCAAGTACCACGTGTACTCGCCGGTGAGCGGGAAAACCAGCAGCCTGCCGGAGGTCTGCCGCGCGTCGAAGACATCCCGGTTGATCGGACGCGGGGTGATTTCCTTCACGCCGTTGATGAGGTCCCAGGCCGCTTCCTGAAAGGCGAAGGAACTGTCATGCAAATACCCCTCTTCCTCGATCGCACGGTGGAGGTTGTCGCACACGGAGAGGCAGGGAGCACGGAATCCGCGTATGGGAAGCCCCAGGGCGTCTTCCAGGATCTCGCGCCCTTTGCGCAGCCTGCCGCGCAGCTTCTCCAGGGTGAGCGCGGCTTCGATTTCGTCGCGATGCTTGGCCAGCCGTTCGCGGGCCGGCCTCTCGATGGGGAGATCGAGCACCATCTTGGGAGGAATGCCGCACTCAAACTGGTCGTGTTCCAACCCGTGCTGCCCGACCTCGTGCCCTTGCGCCACGGCATCCTTGAGGAGACGAATGAAGCCGGGGAGCTCCCGGATATCCGTGCCACCGGGACAGGGCACGGCGAAAAACGTGGCCTTGACCTCTTGCTCCGAGCAGAACTGGAGCAGATTGGCCAGGTGCTCTTCGGACGAGTAGGCTTGCAGGCCCACGTCATCCACGGTGAAGCAAAGGAAAACCGTTTCCATCACAGATCCTCCATGAGATCGGTGACCTTCTGAGGGATGAAGTAGGACCGCGTCAGCGCCTCGGCGTACTTGACGCCGATCTGGCTGCCGTGGAAGCGCGCACGAGCAGCCATCTGGTCGGTCATCTTATCGAGTATCTCCTGGGTGGTTTTGAAACATGCGTAGGCCTCCGCCTTGGCCTCGAAGGTGTCGGAGATGTCAACGAGGTGCGTGGGCGAGGGCATCTGATGAATGACCTCGAAGTGGTAGAGCGCCCGGGCGCTCCAGGGGCGTCCTAGGTCGGCGCTGCACGCCCAGCCTGCCTGCCACCAGGAGTCACACGCCAGTCGCGCCATGGCGTGATGCTGGAAGTATTCGAGCCAGTAGTGCCCGAGAATGATGTCCGGCCTGGTGCGGCGGATCGCGCCGATGCACTGCCGGTAGGTCTCCCGGTTCGCCTGCACCGCGAAATCTGGCAGGTCAAAGCACTGGAAGTCCTTCACCCCAAGCACCTCGTGCGCCTCCACCGCCTCGCGGGTGAACTTCTCCACGATGCCGTCACGCTGATCCATCTCGGCGAAGGCCTCGTCGCCGTTTCCGAAGCAGACAACGGAAACGTTGCAGCCCTGCTCCACGAATTTTCGGATGATGCCGCCCACCGCAATCACCGAGTCATCCAGGTGGCCGGCCAGAACCAGTATGTTTCTCATGGCGCTGTCCTCACTTAGGCAGAGTAGATGATCAGAGTCCCTTGGATACCAGAGAGCGGATCAGGGGCGTGAGTGAGTCCGGTCCCGCCTCGGTGATGACGAACCCCTCTTCAATGCGGTTGGAGCCGTCGGGATGCCCGAAGAGGCTGATGTCGGAGTTGACGCACATGCCGGACCGGAGGGCGTAGGTGGCGTCTGCGTCGGGGTAGGGCGATTCGGCCTCCGCCAGCCCGATGCCGTGCATGGGCGGGTAGACGTCGTACTCCGAGAGGCCGTGTTTCTGGAAAACACCCTTGACCGCTCTCACCATCTCCCCTGAGATGACGCCCTCCTTCAGGTAACTCAACTGGACGTTGGCGGCCTCGAAAAGGGCATTCAGGAAACGCTTCTGGCCGTCCGTGGCCTCGCCCGCGACGAAAGGGTACTCCACGGTCGCCACATAGCCCTCGTACTGGACGGCCATGGCCGCCATGATCGTGTCGCCGTCCTCCACGACGCGATCCACCGGGCGACCGATGACCGTGTCGGCGCGCGGCCCGGACCCGAACACCGTGAAGTTGATATCCTCGGCCCCGGCCATGCGCGCGGCGCCTTCGCCCGCCCCTGCGGCCTGCAACTCCGTGTTGCCGGGCACGCACATTTCCATGAGTTTCTCGTAGCCCACGCACGCGATGCGGCCCGCCTCGCGCAGGCAGGCGATTTCGGCGGCGCTCTTGATCAGCCGCAGGTCGTTGAGGACATCGGCAGCGTCCACGATCTCGAGGTCCGCCACCGCGTCGCGGGTCCGCCGGAGGATCGGGGCCGGCATGTCAAGAAGGCCGACGACCCCCAGCCGCTTGCCGCCGGCGAGCACTTCGCCGAGAATCTGCTTGAGGGAGGAGAACTGCGCGAGAGGATAGTCAATCTCCTCCGGCACGGTGACGCAGGCGAACTCCTTGATGCTGCGCACGTCGTCCCACACGCACATCTCACGCGCGTAGCGCTCCCCTTCGGCGGCGGTGGCAAGGATCGGGGTGCCCCGCCTCGGGATGAAACACCCGCCGCGCTCGAAGATGGGCCAGAAGTTGGATACGTACCGCAGGTTCTCCTTGCGGTATTCGTCGCCGTAGACCAGCATCGCGTCCAGTTGTCTTTCTTCGAGCGCCTGCTGAATGCGCCGGATGCGCGTCGTGAATTCCTCTTTGTTGATCTTTGGTCGTGCCATCTTACGCTCCTCCTTGCTGAGACACATGATCGCTGCGCCAGGGCGGCTCCGCTTGAGTCCGCGAGATTGTGCAAGCTGCAAAAAGGATTCGCGAGCCGCGAGCGTCTCCAGGTTTTCAAGAAAAGCCCTCTCCTGAAACGAGATGCCGAGACGGCTCGCCGGAGTCAGGATATCGCGCTCCCGGCTCTTTGGCAACAGACTCGTGAGGGGTGAGGATAGCGGGCTGCGGAGAGGGGCGACTCAGGCCGGCCAGAGCGCAGAAAGCGTTGACAAGCGCCCGTGTCACGCCTACACTTCAGCCCGGGCAGCACGAGTCGTGTCTGCGCAGCGCCGTGTACGAAATCCGGGATCAGGAAAGGCAGATCCAATGGGCAAGCTGGAAGTGAAGACCAACTGTCTGGGATTCGAGCTCTACGACGACGGCCGGCTGGTGACCCTGTACCGTGCCCTGGAGGAAATTGACCGCGAGGAGTCGCCGAAGCCGTGTTTTGCTCCGATCTACACGCCGCGCGGCAGGCTGATCACGGCATACCGCCCCAAGGATCATCTCTGGCACACGGGCCTGTACTACGGCTGGGTTCACGTGAACGATTCAAACCTGTGGGGCGGGGCGTGGTACCTGCCCGAAAAGGGAGAGTACGTGCCGGTGCCCGGCACGCACGGCCGGCAGGTGCACGTGGCGTTCGACGAGATCTCCTGCGCCGGCAGCGAGGCCAGGGTGGTTGAGACCGTGCAGTGGCAGAACTCGTCGGACCAGACAATAGCGACCGAGAAGCGCTCGCTCGAGTTCCAGAGCCTCACCGACCGGCCCGGCACGATGTGGAGGATCACATCGGCCATCTCGCCCGAGGGCAAGGCGCTGGAGATGGCGTCCTCGCGAGCCTCCCTCTACAGCGGGCTGGAGCTCCGCATGGGTCCCCCCTTCGCTGAAGCCGCCCACCGAACCAGTGAGGGCGTGCGAGGGCATGAGAACATCATGAAGTCGAAGGCGCGCTGGTGCTGCGGCGTGGGCGCGTGCGGCGGGGCGGTAGTCATGATGGATCACCCATCCAACCCGCGCCACCCGACCAACTGGTTCGTGCGCGCGAGCTGGATGGGCGCGGCCCTGCTGATGGAGGGAGATATGACCGTCCCGCTCGGGAAGACGCTCACGCTGCGATACGGCCTCATGGTGCTGGACGCCGACCCGCGGGACGAGTTCATCGAGTCACAGTTCGAGGTCTTCGCCACCTGACGACACCTCACCGGCCCGTCACCTGGGGCACGAGCATCGTGCAAGCAGAATCCTGCCCGCACACGGCCCTCGCCGCCCGTCTCAAGCAGCACGGGGCGGTGGAGTAGCCGGCGGAGGGATGGCGGCCAAGCGCCAGCCAGTGGTAGAATGGGCGTACCTTTCGCAGAGGGAATCCGGACGGACATTTTTCGCGAACAAATCTCGATCCGCCGGCGACTAACAGTGCGGAGTGAGTCGGCCGTCCAGGGGTAGGTCGTGGTTGCGGTACGCGAATGTGGCTGGGGGGGGAGCGAGACGCAAGGAGCAGAACATGGGACATCCCAGAGCCTTATCCCGTCTCATGGCGCTCCGGAGGCATACGAGTGTATTCCCTTCGCTGATCGCGTGAGGCGTTACTGAGCAAGGAGGGGCAGAAATGGGCAGGTTTGCGAAGATACTGGTTGTTTCGATGATGCTCGCCGGTTTGGCGGCGGGCTGCACGAAAGAGGAGCCGGAGCCTGAAGTCCAAAGCCCCGTGGTCGGCGAGGAGACCAGAGAAGAACCCACATGGGGCGAGGCGGTGCAGGGCGTGCAGGTCAGGCTGCGAGCGGATAAGGAAGTCTGGCAGTACGGCGAGGTGCCGACATTCCAGGCCAGTGTGCGGAACGCGGGGAGGGGCCAACTGCGCGACACGATGGGGCGGCGGGTGATTTACGAACTCGAGTTCGACGGCCGCTGGTACCGCGACATCGCCCCCGTGCGAAAGTACCCGTTGGTCATTTCCCCTGGTCAACAGAAGGATGCCATTCGCATTTCGGTGGGCCAGCGCTGGTGGCGACGCGACGTTCCCAATCGACCCGACCTGGTCCCTGGTAAACACACCGTGCGGGTTGCGTTCAACGGCACGTTGGGGGATCTGCGCGCCAGGAGCGATGCCAGACCTGTGCGGGCCGTCAGCAATGCCATTCAGATCACGATTGAACGGGGGCTGCCGGGAAGCCGAGTGAGCATCGAGGATGCAGTGCGCGATCCTCGCTTCGCCTTCGCGGCCGTGTGCGAGATGACAAGGCAGGACGCAGACTGGGTTTCTGGATTGGCTCCCGGCGGTTTGGCCGCCCAGAGATTCCGCATTACTGAACTGCTCACGGTCGGAGGGCCAGACAATGCGGAAGTAAACCTGAGTTACGAGTACGGTAGTCCACGGTCCAGACATGAGAGGGATCACGTCTATGAACGGCCCGTCAAGAAAGGCGAGCGGGTCATCTGGATCGTTCGCCAGCGCAAGGCGCCTGGATACCTGGGCGTCAAAGCCCTGCCCGACACGCCCGAGAACCGCAAGGCGGTCGTTGAGGCTGTGAAAGCCCATTCGCGGATGGCGACACCCGAAGAACTGCGAATGGCTGAGGTGTGCCGTAAGGGCCTCATGCTCCAACTAACCTTCCACGAAACGCCGCCGGCTCCGAAGTACCCCACCGATGTCCTAGTTCTGTCGACCCAAACAGTGCACCTCATTGCCGGCTGGGACTTCGTGTTGATCGACACGGGGCAGGCAGATGCGATAGTGGACTTCCTGTTGGCTGATGGCTTCTTCGCCCGAGCCGTGGATCGGAGAGAGCGCAAGTGGCAACGCCCCACAGGCCCGTGTTACGCCATGCATGTCCAGGCATTCGGCGGAGGCGTTCTTCTGGCTGAGAATCTAGGATCGGGGCGGGGAACGGTCAATCGCCTCCGTGGGCTCCGCGTCGCGCTGAGCGGGGACACTGCCGACGCGATGGACAGGTTCCTGGCGCGCCTGGAGAAGCACCTGCAGCAGTCAATAGAAGAGCGTTGGGGTCCCGTCTCCAACGGCCTACAGTGCCGGCTCCTGCCGCTGGAGCAGACGGTGGAGGTGGCGGAGGGCACGAAGCCCGAGGACATCAAGGTGTACGTGACCTACGAGCTGCGGAATGTCAGCGAGAAGCCTGTCAAATTCCTCCCGTGGTACACACCCTTGGAGAAGGACATGGGCGGTGACATCCTCGATGTGATAGGGCCTGACGGAGAGAAGGTCAGATACCTTGGAGAGCACGCAGATCGAGGCCCGCCCGACCGCAAACATTTCATCAGCCTGGCAGCCCAACAGAAGCATTCTCAGAAAGCCCGGTTACCGTATGATTTCACGAAACCGGGCGTCTATGAGGTCTCCTTCTCCACAGCCGAAAAGGCAGGTTGGTCGGACCGGGCGCTCAGCGGATACTACGCCAGCGATCTTGAGAAGGCCAAGCAGAACCCCGACAACGTCTGGACCGGCACGCTGAAATCGAACACGGTTACCGTCAAGGTCGTGCGGCCCGCTGAGGAGGATGATGCAAAGACGGAGGTGATACAGGCAAAAGCCGCGGATACGCTCGTCAGTATCGAGAACGGCGTGCCGCGCTTCCATTTCCGCGTCAAGGATCTGACGGGAGTGTACCTCACCTGGCGCGAGAGGTCGGACCCGCTCCCGGTGAGGCCGGCTTTCTGGGAACAGTTCGTTGCGGCGCTCAAGACTGCCAAGCAACCGCCTGCCGGCGACAAACTGTGGTTTGATGAGGATAATGGCGTTCTGTTTGTCCTTAAGGATGGTCGGCAAGCGTATCTTGTGGGTGGAGAAAGGTTCTGGCGGTGGGTTCCTGATCCAAAAAGCAATGTCGGGTGGCTGCCAATTGACTGCCCCGCTCTCGGGCAGGCCGTCGAGGCTGCCCGGATGCTGGCCATGGCGGCCGAGGCTGACAGGATCATCGTCGGGAATGCATTGCCAGTTGGTGAGGGACGAGCCCCCCTAGTCATTGAAGTTGCCAGGACCCTCAAGGGCAGTAACGCCACCGGGACCAGACAGCACGTTAGCCTGATCGGTGAAAGGGAGACTCCGCGGGTCGATCTTCGTCCCGATGATGAAAGGCTGATCGTTTTTCTGCGCGTCAACGCGAGCGGCCGGGGCGTTCCGGAGTTGCTGCCTTTGCGGCCGACCAAATGGTTCGTGCCGCACAACGACAAGATGGAAAAGAATGTTCGTCAGGCCATTCCCCTGCCTGACAAATGGGGCAAGGAAGCCAGTGGGTTGCGGATGGGACTGCGCTTGAGGAAGTCCCAGTTCGCCCCCGGCGAGGACATCCCCGTCGAGATTTGCATCCGGAATGTGAGCGAGACGCCGATCACGCTGCTCCAGCACCGCCTTAACATCTACGATTGCTACGAGCACACCCGGTTCAAGGTCGTGGGACCACGCGACGAGCGCTGGGAACTGGTAGCCAAGCTGGTCTTTGCGATGAGAGAGCACGACGCGCCGTTGCGTCGAACGCTCCGTCCAGGCGAGAGCTACATCCACACGGTGCGCCTGAACAAATGGCCTGCGAAGCTGGCCAGCACCAAAGAAGCCGACACGCCCCAAAGCAAGCCCTTTGCCCAGCCAGGCGATTACTCTGTCACCTGCACCTACTCTGTCGGAGCCTCTGCTCGCGGAGAGCACTGGACCGGCACGCTTACCTCCAACACCGTTCGCGTAAGGATCGTCCTGCTTGACACGGCGCCGGAAATCTAAATAATAGACTGATGGGATTCAAGCGGCAGCCGGTGGCATGCGGCAGGGAGAGCCTTCGGTGAAGAACAGGCGGCGCTGACAACTATTCTGTTGGAGGAGTTCGAGGCCATGGACATACCTATCGTGCTGGCACAGGCAGACGTGATCTACGTGATGCTCACCATCGCCGGGGTGGTGGTCTTCCTGTTCCTGCTGATCTTTCTGTTCAGCTACGGCTTCCTCTACATCCGCGCCCTGCTGGCGGGGGCGCACGTGGGGGTGTTCGAGATCATCTCGATGCGGCTGATGGGCGTCAGCCCGGGCGTCATCGTCAACAGCCGCGTCATGGCTCTGAAGGCGGGCCTGGAGGCCGACACCGGCCCCCTCGTGGCCCACTACCTCGCCGGGGGTGACGTTCCGAACGTGGTGCGTGCCCTGGTGGCGGCGAGCAAAGCCAGCATCCCCCTGCCCTTCAACATGGCCTGCGCCATTGACCTGGCCGGCCGCGACGTGCTGCAGGCCGTGGGGATGTACGTGAAGCCCGTCGTCATTGACTGTCCCGACCCAACCAAGGGCCGCAATACGGTGGACGCAGTGGCCAAAGACGGGATTCAGGTCAAGGCCAAGGCGAGGGTAACCGTGCGGGCCAACGTCGAGAAGTTGGTCGGCGGAGCGTGGACGGAGACCATTATCGCGCGCGTCGGCGAGGGCATCGTTACCACCATCGGCTCGGCCGAGACTTACAAGGTGGTGCTGGAGAACCCGGACATGATCTCCAAGCGAGTCCTGGAGAAAGCGCTCGACGCCGGCACCGCCTTCGAGATCGTCTCCATAGACATCGCCGACGTGGACGTGGGCGAGAACGTGGGGGCGAAACTCCAGGCCGACCAGGCCGAAGCCGACAAGCGAGTGGCCCAGGCCCTCGCCGAGCGGCGCCGCGCCATGGCCGTCGCCCGCGAACAGGAGATGCAGGCCCTGGTGGCCGAGAACCGCGCCAAGGTCGTCCTCGCCGAGGCTGAAGTGCCGAAGGCTATCTCCCAGGCCTTCCGCGAAGGCAACCTCGGCATCATGGATTACTACTCCCTGAGGAACGTCCAGGCCGACACCGACATGCGCAGGTCCATCGGGGGAGGGCAGACCGGCGACGGCAAGGGAGGATAGTCGGATTCTCCGTCTGCGATTCGGCGCCTTAGTTGTCGGGACTCTGAACGGGCCGGCAGCATCGCGCCGGCGGACGTAGAGGGCACAGCATGGGAAGAATAGTGCTGGCCGACAACATGGACGTGCTGCCGACTATAGCGGAGGGGTCCGTCAACCTTATCTACGTGGACCCGCCGTTCAACACCGGCAAGGTCCAGGCGCGCACCCGTATCAGGACCGTCAGGGACGGTAGCGGCGACCGCAGGGGCTTTCAGGGGCAGCGCTACCAGACCATCAAGCTGCACACCTCCGGGTACCCGGACCACTTCGATGACTTCACCGCCTTCATCGAGCCGAGACTCGTTGAGGCATTCAGGGTCCTCGCCGGTGACGGAGCGTTGTTTTTTCACGTGGACTACCGGGAGGTCCACTACTGCAAGGTGTTGCTGGACGCGATCTTCGGCCGCGAGTGCTTCATGAACGAGCTGATCTGGGCTTACGACTACGGTGCGCGCTCGAAGAAGAAATGGTCGGCCAAGCACGATAATATCCTCTGGTACGTGAAGGACCCCCGGAGCTACACCTTCAACTACGACGAGATGGATCGCATCCCTTACATGGCGCCGGGGCTGGTGGGAAAGGAGAAGGCCGCGCGCGGCAAGACGCCCACCGACGTCTGGTGGCATACCATCGTACCGACCAACAGCGAGGAGAAAACGGGCTATCCGACTCAGAAGCCGCTCGGAGTTCTCGAACGCATCGTCAAGGTTCATTCCAACCCGGGAGACCTGCTGATGGACTTTTTCGCCGGCAGCGGAACGCTGGGCGAAGCTGCTGCGCGCAACGGCAGGGACTTCGTGCTGATAGACAACAACCCGGAAGCCGTGCAGGTCATGGCGCGAAGGCTGGCATTCTGCAAACCGGAGTGCGTCAACTTCGAGCCCTCAGGCTATCCTCCACGTCAGGAGGCCCTCTTCCCCGCAGCTTGCGAATGAACACATGTAGGTTGCCGAGCCTGGATTCGAGACCCCGGGTCCCTCGCGGACAGCGGACATAGGACGGGGCGGCGAATCGAGAGGGTGGAATCAGGATTCGATAATCCCGTTATCGGGGACGCAGTATGGCCAAGGAAGTGAGCGCCCGCGCGAGCCAGCAACAGATCCGGCGCTACTGCCACCAGATCGTTGATAAGGTGGCCGGGCTGACCGAGGGCAGGCTCTGGGCCGCCGAGCAGGCCCTTCAGCAGGCCCCGAGCGACGCCATCCGGCAGACGCTGGTGGAAACCTCCGCATCAGCCCCCGACGAAACGACGGCGGCCTTTGTCAGCGCGGCAGTGAGGGGAGGGAACGTCCAACTGGCGCGGGCGGCCGCCGACCTGCTGCTCGACATCAAGGATGCCGCTTCCGCCAGGGCCGTGATTTCCGAATGCCTTCGCGCCGATGACCTCTCGGTGCGCCACCGGGCGGTGGAGGCACTGGAAACCCTGGATGACCCCGCTGCGGTGGACCTGCTCACCGAAGCCCTCGGCTCTGAAGACGATGGCGTGCGCAGGGCCGCCACCAGCACCGTCGGGCTGGTGATGGGAAGCAAGTACCATCCCCTGAAGGAAATGATGCTGGAGCGGGTGGAAGATTGCGAGAGCGACCTGCACCGCACCATTGTCGGCAGCGAGGACGTGGGTTTGCGCCGTGAGCTCGCCCAGGGGCTTGGCTTTGCCGATTCGGAACGGGTTCTGCCGCTCCTCGGGGCGCTGAGCAAAGACTCCGACGAGCAGACAAGGCGCGAGGTTGTCTTCGCGCTCTCCGCTCAGCGCAGCGACGCCGCACTGGATGTCCTCGAGGACATGCTGGAGGACTCCGATGACGTCGTGGTGGGCGCGGTGCTTGACGTGCTCGCCACCCACCTGGGCCGTGACTCCAGGCAGATGCTCGGGTCCATACAGAAGGCCCTGCACAATCCCCTGCGGCAGGTGCGCCGTCAGGCCGTTTTGATGCTGGATCAGTTCAACCCCTCCGAGGTGAAAGAGATCGTGGCCGAGGCGGCCCGGGACAAGGACTTCGAGGTGCAGCGCAGCGCCCTGACCCTGCTGCGCAGGCACTATGCGGAGTCCGGAGCCGTCGGACTGGGCGAAGGATCGGGTGAGTACAGCCCGGAGGAGCAGATGCTCATGATCTGGCAGGCAGGCGAGTTTGGTATGGACGCCAGGGTTGCAGCGGCTCCGGGCGTCGGCGGGGATGCGATGTCGGGCCTGGAACGGGTCGCCCTCACCGGTTCCCTTTCGGCCCGCATGCACGCCATCGGTGAGCTGCAGCAATTGCGCGACATCGCCGATTCTCCCGCCCTCCAGCGGGCCCTCCAGGACCCCGATGACTCTGTCAGGAGCCGAGCTGCGGCCGGCCTCGGCTACACGCGGGACGCAGGGCTGCTGACAAAGATCCTTTCTGAGCACCCCGATTTCCTGTTGAGGCGCCGCGCCGTGGAAGCCCTGATGCAAAACCCGGCCGGACCCAAAGGGGAGGAGCCCGGCCGTCGGGGACTGAGTTTCACCTCCACGCGATCGGTGAGCATGGAACTTTTCAGCTACTTCCTCGCCGCCCTGGAGGACCGTGACGAAAGCGTGCGGCAACTGGCCTGCAACGCGCTGGGGCGGTACGTGGAGTTTCGCAGCCCCATGCCGGTGCCGACAGTCGTGCACCGCCTCGGCCTCCTCAGCGAGGACGAGTCCCTTTCCTCCCTTGTCCGCGAGGGCGCGGCAGAGCTCGTGGAAGAACTGGAGGAGGCCGCCTTTATGGAACCACTCGTCAAGCTCGCCGATGCTGCTGTGGAGTGGCGCGGCCGGCTCGCGCGCGAGGCCCATGCCCTGCGCCGGGAGGGCGAAGGAGGCGGATTCATCCTCGACGGTCGCAGCGGCCTCGATCCGGAGAACCTCGCACAAGGGTGGCAGAAGGACCTGGGCCTCACCGCAGCTCAGTCGCAGGCCGCCTCGGCAGCGTTGCGTTCCGGAGAGGTCTTGCCGGATGAGGTAGCGCAGGTCGCAGCCAGGGGGATGGTCCGATGCCTGGTCGCCGCCCTCAACGGCCTCTATCATGCCGCCCACGCCGTGGCATTGCTCGGGGACAAGCGGTGCCTTCCCAGTCTCCAGAAGTGGGCGAGGGCCGTGAGCAGCGGGCCGGTCCTGGAGTGGGGCGAGGAGGAAACCTTTGGTGCCTGGCGCACCATGCTGCCGCGCCTGCGTGCGCGCGCCTCAGTTGCCGCCGTCGCCGCAGCGGAGGTGCTGAAGGGCAGCCCGGACCCCTCCGTGCTCGATGCGAGCTGCGCTCACGAAGACGAGTGGATCCGCACTGTGGCCCTGACGGAGCGGGCCGGAATGGAGGAAGACGCCGGCGGCATTCTTCGAGATCTCGCCGCCCTCTGCCGTACCCATGCGGAGGAGCCGGACTTCATCGAGCCCGTCGGCAGGGCTGCCGTGACCCTCGTGGAGGGGGGGCAGGCGGAGTTCATCCCGGTCGCGCACTCGATCCTGGAGCAGGCGCAGACGGACCTGCGGTTGGAATTGACCCAGAGGCTGTTGGTCGCCGCACAGGAGGAGTCCGTCGCGGGCATGCTGCACGGCTACCTTTCCGGCAAGCCCGTGCGCCGGATGGGCCTGTTGTGCCTCGCCCTGGCCTTCAGGGGCGCGGGAAACGACGTCGGAGGACTGGAGTTACCCGAGGCCTTGCCGGAAGGGGCCGAAGTCGAACTCCTCTGCGCGCACCGTGCGCTCGGTGCCATGCTGGAGGACGAGCGGGCCGCGGAGGCGTTGAAAGAGTCCCTGCGAGGCGGGCAGGAGCGAGAACGTTACTGCGCCGCAGGCTACCTCGGAATGGCCCGCGTGCAGTCAGCGGCGCCGGTCTTCGCCAGCATCAGCGATCGAGACGTTCCCTGGTCCCTGCGCAGTCTCTGCGGAGGGATGCTGGTGCGGTGCGGCCATCGGCAGGGCATGAGCTGGTTCGCCAAGAATATCGGGCACAGCACCAACGCCCAGGAAGCACGAATGGCAGTGGACCTCAGCCGGGCGGTGGAAGACGTCATCCCGCTGATGCTCGAATGCAAGGACGTGAACCTGGGCCGCTTCGTCTGAGTTCCCACGAACTGGAGGCGCCAACATGGAAGAAATCGGCATCATGATCGTCATCGGCTTGATCATGCTGGTGAACGCCATCATAAGAAAGATGGCGAAGAGTGCGGAGCGGGGGCGCTCGAGAACCCCCGAGGAAGAAGAGGAAGGGGAGGTCATGACTGTTCCCGATCAGGTTCGCGAGTTCCTTGAGGAGATCAGAGGTGGCGGCCGGCGAGTTGAGGGAGC
>JAUWZH010000186.1 GCA_030615435.1 Candidatus Brocadiaceae bacterium
CCTCGCCCACCTCGGCGGCTATGGCCAGGGCGCTATTGGACTCCGGGGCGTCGCGATCCACTGCGGCTCCGCGCGCCAGGAGCAAGCGGACCATCGCGGGACCTCCCCAAACTGCATCAACCATGAGCTGGCCCTTGTAGCTTTCGGGCTCCTCCACCAATGCGCCGTTCGCCAAAAGGAGGTTCACCGTCCTGACGGCGCCGACGGAAAGGGCTCGGTGCAATGGCCGCATCCCGTCGTCTGCTTCCTCGTCCACGTCCACGTCGGCCGGAATCAGCGCCAGAATCGCCTTGTGAGCGCCGAGTCCGGCGAGTGCGTGCACGACAGAACCGCCTTCCTCCGGGAACACCTCGAGGCCGACCGGGGTCTTGATATACCGCCCTTGGCCGTCAACGTTCTCCATCCCGCCCAAGCTTTCCATACTCATGACTCCGTCCCCTCCACTGTTAAAGGTCACCTCCCTGGCAAAGCGCCGGACCTGCCCGGTCACGCGCCGAGCAGAAAAGTCTCGCTTGAGATCCCGAGCAGCTTGCAGATGCGCTCTTCCGGCTCGGCGAGCGCGCGCGGCGGCCTGGTAAGGGCCTGCCCTGCGGACACCTCCATGAGCGCCAGGGGAGCGTCGTCGGCGCCGAGGAAAAAGACCTCGGCAGAGATCCCGAGTACCTCACAGATACGTTTCTCCTCCCCGGTGAGGGCGCGCGGCAGCCCACTAACGGGCTGCTCTGCGGACACCTCCATGAGCGCCAGCGGAACATCGTCGGCGCCGAGGAGAAAAGTCTCAGCGCTGATCCCGAGCCGCTTGCAGATCTGCTTCTCGCTCGCGGTAAGGCCCCGCGGCCCGGTCAACCCGCCGGTGTCCGCCATCGCGACGTGGGGCCCGAAAGTGCCGAACGTCTTGCTGAAGTCCGCCACTCCAAGAACCTCAAAGAACGGCGGGGCTTCTTTCCCCGTTGTGGCCATTGCTCTCATCAGCTTCTCCTCCTTCTGTTGGATCCTGTTCTCCCATGCTGTCAACGTGCCTGCGAGCCCGCCGCCTGGCGCTCCTCGATGATCGCGCCGACAACAGACCGAAGGCGTTCAAGCGCATCGTGGCCTACGGGCGAGATTTCGTTGAGGATGGCACCGATGTACTGGGGGCTGGCGCCGTAGCCAACGGCAACCGCCTTTCTGCTGATGCGCTCCCTGGCCAGCAAACCACGAAGCGCCTTGACCCCCTTCGGCACATGAATCTTTGCTTGCATTTCCTGTCTCTTCCTGTTAATAATGAGGTTTGTGACCCGGCGTGTTCTCAACCATGTCTTCTTTACAATATCAAGGAAACCTCGCCATGTCAAGGGCTCGCGTCGAGATTTCCTTTACAATGCGTAGCCGAGCGGAAAGACTGCGGGAGATGCTGGACCACTTGGGGCTAACGCAAGTGGCGTGTGCCAAAGCACTTGGATATAGCTCTCAATACGTGAGCCAGCTCATGCGTTGCCGCGAGAAAATTACCCCGAAATTCGCGGAAAAACTGTCTGCCGTGGTCGGCGTTTCTGCCCGATGGCTCCTCAACGGCCAAGGGAAGCCCTTCACAATGCGCGTGGCGCGCCGGCCGCCAGGCGGCGAATGGTATGTTTATCGCCTGGAAACCGACGACCTCGACCTGCTTCGTCGGATCGAACAGGTTGCCGAACGAGAGCCTCCTGCCGTGCCGGAGCTCAACGTGACCATCGTGGCAGCGGAGCGCGATGTCGAGCTCATAGTGGCGGATGCGGACTATTACGTAGGAGTGCCTTGCGTATGCACTCTCGAAGACGTTGCCTGCCGCCCACTTAGGACCTCTCAAATCGAAAGCTACGTTCTCCTCCGCCGGGAAATAGCACGGGATCCCCGCTCTATGGTCTGCGTAGAGATGCCCGACCGAAGCATGCAGCCCACGATTCCGAAGGGGGCGTTCATGGCCATTGACCTGGCACGAAGTGGCCTGAAGGAGTGTGATGGCGGCGTGGTGTGCGCTCGACAGCCCAGCGGGGAGGTCCTGATAGCGCGACTTGTCTTGATCTCCGAAATCGGTGCCGAGGGCAAGAGGGACTCTTACGCAGTGCTCATACCGGAGAATCCCCCGGAATCGGCGGAGCACATCCTTGTTGATCTGAAAGAGAACGCCAGCCCTGTTTTGGGACAGGTGGTGTGGGCAGCACGCGACCTCCGTGTGAAGAAGGGGTCCGGGGCGTAAGACAGGGATTCGGGGACCTGGTCTGTTGACGAGGCCCCGATTCCCGTCTCAACCCCGTTTCGCCCGTGTAGAACCGCGCGAGAAGGCTGTTGGAATGGCCGACGGCCCACCAGAACGCGGAAACCGGCGGATTCCGGTGAAAAAGCGGCCTCTCAGGGTAGAATGCGCGGGTTTTGAGGGGGCTCCTGGGGCATTTCGCGCTCCCTGGCGAAGTAGCCTCAACGGGGACCGAAGGCGTCCAGGAAGGTGGCCCGCCGAACACCTCAGAAACACCTCATTTCGGGTCGTTTCATCCCATAAAAAAACTAAACCTGATCTGTTTTGCTGACCCCTTGGTTCTATTCCCTGCCGTCTGCTGTGTGGCAAGATCCCCCACTTTTCGGCCATTTCGTTTGTTTCGTTTGTACGTCTTTTGCTCTGCCATTATGGCAGTCGCGCCTCCTCTGCTCTCAACTTCAAATGCCCTTGAAACCCCCTTCAAAGCCCCTTTGAAGCCTCTTTCACGTTTCTTCCCTTCCCAGCGCACATCTTGCGCATAAACCCGTCTTTTTCTCACACCCTTCCAACCGATGTCCGTGCCCTAACTCCCTCCCCCGCCTTGCCTTGCGCCTCAAACGACACTTTCTCGTTCCCCATGCCCCCCTCAAGGGGGGGCCGCCGTCTCTCCTTGCGAGCGCGGCCCGCGGGCTCTAAGATAAGCAGGGAAGGTATCGGAAGGCAGGGAGCTGCGCGTGCCCAAACAGTGTCAGAACTGTGGCAGTCTCTGGGGGGATGACAGCAGGTTCTGCGGGGATTGTGGCACGCCGCTGAGATCTGCGGCGCCCCGTCGGGAGGTGGCCGGCGCCGGGGTGCCTGCGCCGCTCTTGTGGCTGATGGACCTGTGCCCGGGGGCGTTCAAGCCGCTGGTGCTGATCGCCTCGCTGGCGGCGATCGCGTTCGCGCTGATGGCGCTCTGGCTCGCGGTTTTCATCCTTCAGATGGGGGCCATGATCTCCGCTTTCGCCATCGGCGGCGCAGGGGTTATGGTCTACTGGACCGCCTTAGGTTGGCTGCTCTACGGCTACATCTGCGTGCCCGTCGAGGCCATGTGTGAATTCCAGAGCAAACACTGGATGGCACTGGTAATGGCGAGTGTGGTGCCGGCAGCCCTGTTCCTGATGCTCATGAAGGCTGCGGCCGGGCGGTAGGGCGCCGCGCGTCCCGGATCGGAGCAACCCACCCCGTCCCCTAAACGCGCACGAGCAGTCCCTGGTTCACCACGAAGCAGGTGGGCAGGAAGTCAACGAAGTACTCCACGGATCCCCCCCGCTCCCTTGCAGCCTGAAGCAGGATGCGTTCGGCAATGCGCGTGTCACCGCTGGGGTTATGGGCGTGTTTGTCTGAGTTGTCCAGGTATATGTATCCCCCATGCCTGACTTTCCTCACGGCGCTTCTGGCGCATTCGGCGCGCTGGATGCCATCAATGAGGATGAAATCGAAATGCCCGTCGTCGAAGTCCGTCATGTCGGCATAGCCGACCCGGTCCCGCTTCCTGTAATCAACGTTTTCTATTCCACTCTCTGCGAGGTAGCTCAGGACCCTGCGGTACCACGATTCATCGCTCTCAATACTCACCACGAAAGAGCAGCGCCGGGCGAGCCACAGGGTTGACATCCCCGAGCCGAACTCGGCTGTCCTCATGTTGCCGTCGAGCAGCTTGTCGAGCTTCCGAACTGCGCGATAGCCCAGCCAGGGGATTCTGGGACGGTAACCGAAGAGCACTCGAAGAAGCGTGGTAAAGACACAGTGGGGCAGGTATAGAAGGCCTCGAAAATCTATCCGATTTCCCCTTTCGTCATGAAACCTGGACCTGCGTCCGCGCCCGCCGGTCCATATCTTGTTGAGCAGTCTCCCGATCATTTTGTCGAAGGTGTCATGCAGGCTGAGTTTTCGGTTCTGGCATGGGTTTGTTCTGCCCTGCCGGCGGGCGGCTCAGGGCTCTTCTTCTGCAACAGGCGGGTCCTGAGCACCTCAGGGGCTCGTTACGCGTTGGAAATTGCTGGCCAGGTTCCTGCTCAGTTTCTCGAGCAGCAGGTCCTGCTCCAATTCGATATCTTCCTCCTTGTGGGCGTTGTGGCTGACGTGGAGGATTCCCTCGGTTGGCGAGAGGCGGAATTCGCGGACGGAGCGCTCTGGCTGCCCCTCGGCGAGCGGGTTGCGCCAGCTTTGACGGAACCCGTTCACCACGAGGCGGATCGTGTGGAGGTCGAACTCCTCCCCCACCTGGCAGAGGAGCTGCCAGAGCTCCTCACGGCTGGTGGCGTCCTCCATTTTCAGGGAGATTATGCGCTCGAATAGGTTGTAGACGCGGTACTTGCGGCGAAAGGCCAGATTGAGGCGTTTGCTGACGAACTGCCAGTAGCCGAAATACCTGAACATCAGCATCAACACCACCGCAACGGCGCCGAGCATGATTGCCGTCTCCCAGTGCCTGCCGTACAGGTGCAGGACGGCCACGGAAACAAACAGGCCCGTCAACGCGTAACCCACGATGCTCGCCCCGCGGGGCCCGAGCCCCCTCGCGAGGAGCTTGTGGTGAATGTGGGACCGATCCGAGGCGAAGATCGGCCTGCCCTTCAAGAAACGCCGCACAACCGCCAGGGCGGTGTCGAGCAGGGGATAGCCGAGCATGCATATTGGAACGAACATCAACGCCGTCGTGGGAGTCTTGATGCTGCTTCGCAGGGCTACCACCGCGATGGTGAACCCCAGGAACAGGCTCCCCGTATCGCCGAGGAAGATGCTGGCCGGATAGAAGTTGAAGCGCAGGAATGCAACCAGAGACCCCGTCATCATGGCACAGAGCACCATCATTGCCACGGCGCCGTGCATGTGGGCGATGAAGAAACTCGTCCCGCAGACCAGCACCCCCACCCCGGCGGCCAACCCGTCCACTCCGTCAATCAGGTTGAAGGCATTGGTGACTACCACGATCCAGACTACCGTCACGGGCACTGCCGCCACACCGAGTTCGACTTCGCCCGCCAGCGGGAAGCTCAGCGACCTTATCGGACCCATCAAGGCGCAGACGGCGAGGGCCGCCAGGGTCTGCACGAAGAACTTCGCGTTTGCGTTCGCCCCACGCACGTCGTCATGGACCCCGATCACGAGTATCATGAGCCCGCCGAGCAACAGCGCCAGCACGGCGTGGGTATCTGCGAAGAATCTCTCCGAGACGCGGTTTGGCCACAGGAACACCAGCCCC
>JAUWZH010000242.1 GCA_030615435.1 Candidatus Brocadiaceae bacterium
GCCGATAGACTTCTACAAGGTCCACCGCAAGCGTTTGGAGATTCTTTCCACGCCGCCGCGGCGCGACATAGACAACATCCGCCTTCTGCGCAGGGGCGTTGAACTTGTTCGCGCCGGTCTGGTAAACACGAGCGAGATGATCACACACAAACTGCCGTTGGAGAGAATTGCCGAAGCCTTCGCGCTGAGAGACGACAAGTCAAACGACGCCATTCACGTGCTCGTGGATTGCGAAGGGCCATAAGGGCGGCGGACGCCTTGCGCCTGCGCTGATTGGCGGTCTTTTTTCCGTCCTGCTTCAAATCGAACCCTGGCCGTGCCGCCGTATCCTCCCGCCCAGTCCCCTGACCCCTGCCTCATTCGCGCGGGGCGAACAGCTTGCGGCGCTCGTCCATGATGTAGAGCCAGTCCGTCCAGGTCTCCCCCTCGGGCCGCTGAGCCAGGCCGTCGGAGCAGCTCTGCATCGTGGCACTGAGCTGGTCGCAGATGTGAATCAGGAGCGCCTCCAGAGTCTGCGGGAGCACGGGCGAGCCCCACTCCCTTTTCCCGTGATGGCTCAGGATAATGTGGACCAGCAGCTGCTTTTCCTGTGTGGCCTTCTCAGCGTCCTCCCCCTTCACGTCCTCGCTCGTGAGCCGGTCCCAGAGGTGGCCTACCATCGAGGCGCTGATGAAGACGTGGTTCAGCAGGCGGCCGGCGTCGGTGTGCTGGCTCACACCGCTGGCGA
Organism: Candidatus Brocadiaceae bacterium; assembly: GCA_030615435.1. Lineage (GTDB taxonomy): Bacteria > Planctomycetota > Brocadiia > SM23-32 > SM23-32 > JAUWZH01. The sequence goes on from JAUWZH010000242.1 coordinate 728, forward strand.
TGGTGTAGGACTTCACCTTGCCGACGTCGTGGAGCGCCGCCCCGCAAAGGAGAATGTCCCGCTCAAAGCGCCCGCTGTAATAATCGTAGAGCCTGTCGGCAAGGTTCCACACCTCTAAGGTGTGCTCGATGAGGCCCCCCATATAGTTGTGGTGGTGGGAGCTGGCGGCAGGGCTGGTCTTGAACTCGCGGGCGAAAGCGGCGTTGCCGTGGAGCTCGGACATCAGACGCTTGAGGCGCGGGTTATGGAACTCTTCGCGGCCCCAGTCGAAGAGGACCTCGAAGGCCGCGTCAGTGTCCACCTCGGTGCAGCGGACGTACTGTGAAACGTCGAACTCATCTGGCGATAGGATGCGATAGCGCTGGACGTTGAGTTGGAGCTGACCCATGTAATGGTCTATCCGTGCGAGGGCTTCGATCCCCTGCCCGGCCTTCAGGGACGCGCCGATGTTGTCCGCCCAGACCTTGCCGTCCACCTGGCGCCCACCGGCGCAGTTGAGCTTCAGGTTGTAGTAGTTCTGGCCGCGCCGATCCACACTCAGAGTGGCCGCGGCGACCAGAAAGACGCTCGTTACGAGTTCGCCGACTTCGAGGGAAAGCGGGTCCATGTCCAGCTCCCGATTCTGGTGGAAAGGGCACTGCCTGCGGCGCGCCGCTGGCGAGGTTCAAAACTGCGACCGTACACCACCGCGCAGGGTATGTCAAGTTGCGGCCCGGTTTTTTCAGACGCGATCAACTGTTGAAGCCGGGCGAGCGGAGTTCCGATATCCCCTTGTGCAGGAACCTCTTACGGACACAGCGCGCCGGCGCCGCGGGCCCCGTGGTTGTCCCCGAGCTCGGTGTGGGGATAGTATTGCACGCAAGAAACGGGTGGCAGGTACTCCCCGCCAGGACGGCTCATCTTGACGGGCAGAGCGGCCCTGGCAGGCCGGATCGAGGGCCATAGGGGCATACCTCCAGGAGGCAAGGAAGCACCCGCTCCATGGACAGGCACATCGGTCAATTCCTGCGCAGACTGGCGGTGGAAAAGCGCTACTCGCAGCACACCTTGCGCGCATACACCGCCGACCTGGGAGGGTTTGAAGACTTCCTGCGCGGGCGAGGCCGGAGCGCAGCCGCCGCCTCTCTGCGCGACGTGCGCGCCTTCCTGGCATCCCTGCGCGTGCAGGGTCTGGCCCGCAGCACCGTAGGGCGCAAGGTCTCCGCCGTGCGCTCGCTTTACAAGTTCCTGTTCCGCCAGGGGATAGTCCAGAAGAACCCGACCGCCGTCCTCCGCACGCCCCGACGTGAGAAGAGGCTGCCGCGTTTCCTGACCGTCAGCGAGGTGGAACACCTGCTCTCGGCCATGGACACCTCGCCCTGGACCGGCGCCCGTGACAGGGCGATGTTCGAGGTCCTTTACGGAGGCGGACTGAGGGTGAGCGAACTCGTCGCGCTGGACCAGGAAGACGTGGACGCCCGGACGGGACTGGCGCGCGTGCGCGGCAAGGGCAAAAAGGAGCGCCTGGCCCCCCTGGGAAGCTGCGCTGTCGAAGCGATCCGGGACTACATCCAGATGCGCCACTCGGTGCGCCTGCCGAGGAAGGCACGTGACGCCCTGTTCATCAACGCTGTGGACGGTCGGCGGCTCACCACCCGCAGCGTTTCCCGGATTTTGCGTAAGCGGTTGCTGGAGGCTGGATTAGACGCCACGCTCAGCCCCCACGCCCTGCGGCACAGCTTCGCGACCCACCTGCTGCAGAACGGCGCGGACCTGCGCTCGGTGCAGGAGCTGCTCGGCCACGAGCACCTCAGCACCACCCAGATCTATACCCACCTGACGACCGAAAACCTCAAGGCGATTTACGATCGGGCTCACCCCCGGGCCTGAACCCTTCGCTGGGCGCCCCATATCGCTCCCAGGCGGCTCGGGGGCACTGCCACGGGCCTGCTACCGCCGACGGTGTCCGGCACTGCCATTCAGAAAGTCTGCTCGCCGATCGCTATGAGGTGGATTTCCTTCTTTTCAGGGTCTTCAGGGCCTTCCTCCACCACGGTAAATACCGCCTGTACCGCTACGATTGCGTCTTCGTGGAGTTTCTCCTCCAGCTCCTCCCAGGGAGTCCGAGCATCGGAGTCCCTGTTGGTCCAGCTTACGTGCACTACCTTCAACATCGAACGCGCCATCGTCGTTGCTCCCTGCTATACTCTGCATGATAGCATCACGCCAGTTCAACTGCGTGTGAGCCCGGCCTCGAAGGCAGGTCTCGCATAGAGCTTACCTGCACGCGAGCCCCGAGACAAGTCTGGAACCGCTGGCAAGGCCGACCGAAGAAGCCGGGCAGTCGTGCGGGCGGAGTCTCTCTCTGCCGCCCTTTGCGCCAAACGCCGGGACGGAATGGCGCCTGCTGACTTGCGCCTCAGGACCTGCATTCCGTGGCCGGCTTCCCACGGAGACCGTTGACAATCTCGCGGGTTGGCTCACAATGGTACCAGAGGACCACGGAATCACACTACCTCGTAGACGGGGAGCCCTGCCTTAGAGAGCAGCACCACGCAAACCCATGAACTGCGAACGCCGCAACGCGGAACTCGAGGACGCACCGCCGGGCATCTGGAGGCGGACCATTTCCACCCCTGAAGGGAAGGTCTTCATCGCCGGCGTCATCGTCACGTGTCTTTACATGGCGGCAATCCTGCTGGCAGGGCAGGGCTCACGCTCTCTCTTGAGGGTTCTTTTCACGATGACCGGCGCGCACATCGTCGGTGGCCGGGCGGCCGGCATGTCCTTCGGCTATGCCCATGGGCTTGCCCCGGGGGTTGTAATCATCACCAACATGGCCATCGAGACATTTGCGGTCCTGCTGTTCTATCCGCTGTTCGTTCTCTCTTACCAGAAGCTGATCGTGATCAAGCCGCTGAAGGAAACCATGGAGCGCACTCAGCGTACGGCGAAAGCGCTCCAACCGAAAATCATGAAATACGGCATCCCCGGCTTGATGGTTTTCGTGTGGTTTCCGTTCTGGATGACCGGCCCGCTTGTAGGGTGCATCATTGGTTTCCTCATCGGCCTGCGGCTCTGGGTGAACCTGAGCGTGGTTCTGGGGGGCACCTATCTGGCGATTGTGTGCTGGGGCCTGATCCTGGAGCGCGTGCACGAGTCTCTGAGCAGTCTCGGCCCCTACGTGCCCTTCGCATTTGTGGGGCTTATCCTTCTTTTCAGCGTCGCCCTGCGCGTCCGCTACGCCTTCTCACAGCACGCCCGCCAGAAAGACGTATCCTCTCGCGGCACCAGCGAGAACGAAGGAGAAGAGCCGACAGAGTTGTGAGGGCCGGCAGCACTGCGCAGCGCCCGGGCATTCGACCCCCAGGACAGCGCCCCAGTGCCCCGTACAGACCAGCGCAGCGGCAAGCAGCAGTCTCTTCATCTCTTTCCTCCTACTGTGAAAACCTTACGTACCGGCACGACGGGGCGAGCTGAAAGAAACACCCTCAAGCACGGCGCAGAACCGAAGATTCCAAGCATAGGGAGGAGTCGAAGGCTTGCTTCATCCGAGAGAAGGGTGGCCTTGTGGCCACCGAGCGAAGGATTGCGCGGG
>JAUWZH010000079.1 GCA_030615435.1 Candidatus Brocadiaceae bacterium
ATCCCTCCCCGGGCAAGACAGATAGGCACACTCGCCCGAGGCGGCCCCTTCGAGGGTCAGGCGGACATCCCATCGTCCGGGCGGATGGCTTCTCGTTTGCCCATGTGCCTTTCGATCCGCTCAAGCAGGGCAGCCGCTCCCCGCGCATGCGCCCGGTTGTGGAGCAGATGCTCAGCAGCCTCCTGAAGGGGAAGCTGCAAGACAGATTCCAATGCGGCCCGACGCACGCGTTCGTCCGCCGTCCGTTCGTAGACGGCAGCCAGATAGTCGGCGGCCTCCGCCGGAGTCTCCTCGCTCGCCAGGCTGCGAAGGCGCGTCAGGAGCCTGCGCGCGCGCCATTCCACCAGCGCCGTGGCCCCGAGGGCGACGACGGAAAGCGCCGCGGACCTGGAAAAGGCCCCTGCCTGTGCAATCCCCAGGATAAGACCCACGGCCGCCGCCGGCAGGAAAACCCGCAGCATGTTCTTCGTGTTGAAGCGCAGAAGCAGCGCGCAGCCCAGCGCTGTTGCGCCCGCAACCACCAATGGAAGCGGGCCGGAGTGCCGGTAGCCGGTGCCGACAAACTCCAGGTAACGCTTCGCTCCCAAGGTGAGCACGACGGCGGATGGCACTCCGACCACCCAAACCAGCAGGCTGATGAACAGGCCCACGAGCGTGTAACGTAGGCACAGAAACAGCGTAAACGCCACCAGAATCACCCCAAGGCCAGCGGGCAGAGCATAGTGCAGCCACTTGTACGGTGGGTGGACACTGGACTTGGCGCGGTAGATGTCCAGCAGCCCGACGCCGAGCTCGCCGTCTGCAAAGTGGTCGTCCTCAATCGGCGTTGCGGCCGCCGTTACGAGCGAGAGGGCTTCCCGGGAGGACACATCCGGCCGTTTCCGCAAGACATAGGCCAGCGTCGCGGTGAGCTTCGGTGCAGCAAAGGACGTGCCGCGCGCCTCCATCTCCCGCCGGAGGCGCTCGTAGGGCAGGAACTCGTAATCTATGAAACTGATGTCACCCGGGGCGCAAATGGTGATGTGAGGGCCGTAGTTGGAGGCGAGCGTCTTGCCTTGCCTCGTGGCATTGGCCACTGCTACGGTCTCTCGGTAGGCCGCCGGATACATGGGCCTGTCGGTGTCGTCGTTCCCTGCGGCGGCCACCACAAGTGCGCCGGCCTGAGCGAGGCGCCGAACCAGATCCTCTTCCTCCGCGTCCCGCTCGTAGGTGCCGAGACTGACATTGACCAGCACCCGGACGCCGCGGCGATTCCGGGCGTAGCGCAAAATCTGTCGCAGGCCGCTGAGGTAGGCCTTCCGGTCGAAGGCGCCAGAGGGGTCTTCAGCCGGCACGCTGACAAGGAGAGCACGGCAATAGCTGCGAATCACACGGGCAACCAGGCTGCCGTGGGTCACGTCGGAGCCCTTCATGTCGAGCATGCGGCCCTCGAGAAACCGCCCGTCTACGGGAGAGTCTACCACGAAGACGACGACGTTCCCGCCCCCGGCGACCTTTTGAGGAGTGAGGTCGAAAACCCGGTGCAGCCCCGTCAAGGACGGCCCGATGCCGGCCTTCGGGAAAACCGATAGCAGGACGAACAAGAGGAACCCGACGGTCGCCCCGATTCTCCATGGCCATTTCATGAGCGAGCGGTCTCCTCCTCGACGACAGCGCCACCGCGGGGCGCGCAAAGACGAAGCGGTTTTCCGTCTTGATTCTCCATCTGACGACCGCCCTCGGATACCGATTTCCCCGTCAACAAGCATACGCCGTCCGCATCTCCCTCGCAAGACCGTTCGACCCCGCCAATGCCTGCCGCGGGAGCGCAGCGGGGAGAGGAACGGTCCCCAGCGTGGCGTCCCCCGCAGAGTTCCCACGATTGAGGCAAAGCTGGTAGTTGAGGCTGCACGGGTCGCATCCGTCCGGGCAGGCATCCCCGACGCTTTCGGCGGTTCCGGCGAAGCGGTAAGATAAAGGAATTGCAGAGCATCCTTGCGCGGTGCTGGCATTGCCCTGGACCAATGTTCGTCCTCCGGAGGACCTGGACGTGAGCAAAACCATCATCGTCACCGGACGAGGTGGAACCGGCAAGACGACCTTTGCAGTCCTGGCTGCCAGGGTCTTGCCCTCGCCGAAGCTAATGATAGATGCCGACCCTGACCAGTGCCTCGGCGTCATGCTGGGGGTGGACCTGGCGGAGAACGGCGTGCACACCGTTTCGGAGGCGCTCTACGAAATCCAGGAGGGCCGGGTGGATCAGGAACTGAAGGCCATGCCGCTGGCGCAGAAGGTGGAATACCTCCTGAACCTGTCCTGCCTCTACGAATCGAGCGAGTTCGACTTGCTGACCCTCGGCGTCAAGTGGACGCGAGGATGCTACTGTGCTCCCAACGACATCCTTCGGGGATTGATCCCACGGATCGTTGACAACTACGAGCTCGCGATCTTCGACTCCCCTGCCGGCCTGGAGCACCTCAACCGCCGCGTGCTAACCGAGGCCGACGATGTGTTCGCCGTGGTGGACCCCTCCGCCAAGGCCCTGCGGAACGTCAAGGTCGTTCAGGAAATGGCCGGCTCCATCGGCATCCGGTTCGAGAACCTGTACCTCGTGGCGAACCACAGGTTCCCCGAGCAGCAGCTTGATCGGCTGAACGAAATCGAGGGCGCCGTTTACCTCGGCCAGATCGCTCCAGACCCGGCCGTGGAGGAAGCCGACTGGGAGGGCCGATCGTTCCTAGATCTCCCCCCTGACTCTCCTGCCTGTCTCTCTGTGGCGGGCATCTTGCGCAGAGCCGGCTATCAACCGGCCCAATGAAGGGAAGAACTGCGCAACTGCGGGCGTGCGCGGGCGGAATCCAGGGCACGAACCCGGATTCTGGCGATCGCGCCCTCACGGACACCCACAACAAGGACGTCACCGCCCGCGCGAAGGAGCTATCCCACCGCGTGGCCGTCGGGGAGGATCTGGAGCACTGGCGGTTCTGGCACTGGCTGGCAAGCATGTGCGAGGGCAGGTTCGAGCGGCACACCGTGAGCTTCTTCTGAGCGAAACCACCGTAAAGGCTTATTTCCTGCATTCATAGTCTCCTCATGAACCTTTTCTTTTGGCGCTTTCAATAATTTCTCAAGGGGAACCCGATGAGAGACATCCGCATTGGCGCTGCACAGTTTGAAAATCGAAACGGCGACAAGGCCTACAACCTTTCGGCCATGAAGAAGCTTGCTCGCAAGGCCGTCAATAACGGCGCCGAGGTCGTCAGCTTTCATGAGGTCTGCATCCCCGCTTACACTTTTACCCGCAATCTGTCGAAGGAGGAAATGCTGGCCCTGGCAGAACCTGTGCCGGACGGCCCCAGCGTTCAGGAGCTGATCAAGATGGCCCGCGAGTTCGGCGTGGTCTTGCTGGGCGGCCTGATTGAGAGAGACGCCGAGGATCGCCTCTACAATGCCTACGTATGTGTCAATGGCAACGGCGTGATCGCCCAGCACCAGAAACTTCACCCCTTCATCAACGCGCATCTGACCAACGGCAATAGGCACACCGTCTTCGATCTTGACGGTGTGCGCTGCGGCATCCTGACCTGCTTCGACAACAACCTCATCGAGAACGTCCGCATTACCGCCCTGCTCGGCGCCGAGGTGATCTTCATGCCCCACGTCACTTGCTGTCTTCCTTCGCCCATGCCGGGGCGCGGGCTCGTGGATCCGAAACTCTGGGAAAACCGCGAACGCGACCCCGTCAGCCTGCGCCAGGAATTCATGGGCCCGAAAGGGCGCGGTTGGCTCATGCGCTGGCTGCCTGCACGGGCGTACGACAACGGCGTCTACGCCGTCTTTACGAACCCCGTCGGCATGGACGACGACCAGGTGCGGAACGGCAACGCCATGATTCTTGATCCCTTCGGCGAGATCGTCGCCGAGTGCAACACGCTCGGCGACGACGTGGTGGTGGGACTCTGCACTCCCGACAAGATCCCTGTCTCTTCCGGCAGGCGTTACATCAGCGCTCGCCGGCCAGAGCTCTACGGCAAGCTCGTTGAACCGCCGAAGGAGAAGCCGGTTATTGATTCGGGTTGGGGGATTGTGAAAGAAGACTGACCCGGAGAACCGTGAAAGAGGCCTGAGGGAGATTGGGGGACCGCGACGGCGATGCCGGGTGGTGTGGGGACTGAAGGCTAAATACCGTCAGCTACCCGATTGGACATTTCGTCCCGTACCTCCGGCACCCAAGGCACAATGCCTTGAGTCTTATTCCTCTCAAGCCACTTCAGGTAAGCGGGAAATGACCGAATGCCTCCCTCCAGAACCCCCCGGTAGATATCAAAGGACTTGCTGTCCTTGTGTTCCTCCTGCCGTTGAAGAGCTTCCTTGATGGATAGAATTGCGACCCGATGCTCTTCTGTGAGACACGTCTCCATAGCTTTCGCGAATCTCTCCGGCCAGCGGAAATACGGATCGCCTGGGCAAGTGTAGAACACCTCAACCGTCCAGAGAACACCGTCATCAGCCCTGTCCATAAGGTTGTCCAGAGTGGCTGATCCCTTGGGAGCATCTTTTGACACACATGCTGCGAGAGATAGGAGAACAAGAAGGGCAAAGTACTCTGCAACCACGATTTTTCCTTGCATTTTGTCTTCCAGGCTGGTTGTTGGCGAACAGTATCTTTTCACCTACAGTGGGCTTGGCGCAGATTCTGCGGTCCGTAGGACCCTCAGTCAGCCCACCCGGGGACCGTTTCCCTGGGGTCTCGGGGCCATCGTGCCGGTTTGTGTGGCCTGGAGTACCATTATGCGGCGCGCGCAATATCACGGACAACTGTTATGAGTAGGGCCCGAAGGGCCGGCGGTCTCCTCGGGCAGATCGTTGTACTTCCACATTCGTCGGGTGTGGGCCTCAACGTGCATCACCTTGCCTGCCTCCAACCGTATTATAACCGACCCATAGAATTTGCGCAGCATCAAAGATGCCAGAAACCTGAACAGCTTCTCACCCCTCGGCATGGGCCGCCTCCTCTGTCGCAGCAACGAGCTCTGCCTCCCGCCCGTTGAAATGGGGGCCCTCAACCGGTAACATGGCTCGCCTCTGGAAATCCAACGCCGTCCGGAGGCGCAACTCTCAGGGAGAAAGCAATGCGTTTGTCAGAGGTCGCTCAGAGCGCCGAGCCCTCGGCCACCCTCTCGCTGAACGCGAGGGCGAAAGCAATGGCCGCCAGGGGCGAGGACGTGGTGATGTTCACCGTCGGCGAGCCGGACTTCGATACGCCCGAGAACATCAAGCAGGCGGCCGTTCGCGCCTTGCAGGCGGGCCATACCAAATATACCCCTGCCGCCGGCACCATGGAACTGCGCAGGGCCATCGCGGACAAACTCGAAAAGGACAACGGGCTTCATTACGAGCCGGAGCAGATCCTCGTGTCCAACGGCACCAAACAGGCCCTCTACATCGTCATGCTGTGCCTCCTGAACGAGGGGGATGAACTGCTGCTGCCTGCACCCTGTTGGGTGAGTTATCCGGCCCAGGCCGAGGTCTGCGGGGGGCGCCCGGTCACGATAGACGCCACCGGAACGGCGGACCTGAAGCTGACGCCGGCCATGCTGGAAAGCGCCCTCACGGAGCGCAGCAAGCTCCTGCTGCTCAACTCGCCCTGCAACCCGAGCGGCGTGGTCTACACGGGGGACGAACTGCGGGCCCTCGTGGAGGTCGCCCTCGAACACGACCTCTGGATTCTGTCCGATGAGGTCTACGAGAAACTCATCTACGACGGCCTGGAGCACGTCAGCGTCGCCTCTCTTGGCCCACAGGCACTCGAGCACACGGTTACGTTCAACGGCCTCTCGAAGACCTATGCGATGACGGGGTGGCGGATCGGTTACGCTGCCGCACCGCGTGAGTTGATCGAGGCCGCCGGCCGGCTTCAGAGCCATCTGAGCAGCGGGCCGAACAGCATCGCGCAGAAGGCCGCCGTCGAGGCGCTCACGGGCGAACAGGATTCCGTGGGGGAGATGCGGGAGGCATTCGCCCGGCGCAGGGACATGATCGTGCAGGGGCTGAACGCAATCGAGGGCGTGCGCTGCCGCAGGCCGCAGGGGGCGTTCTACGCGTTCCCCGACTGCCGGGAGCTCCTCGGCCATACCTACGCAGGACGCAGGGTCGAAGACTCGCTGTCCCTGAGCGAAGCGCTCCTGGAGACCGTGAAACTCGCCGTCGTGCCGGGAGCGCCCTTCGGCGCGGAGGGTTACCTGCGTTTCTCCTACGCCCTGGCGGACTCCGACATCGAGAATGGCCTGAAGCGGCTGGCTGAGTTCGTAGGAATGCGCGAGGACTGAGGCGCCCGGCTCAAACCGCGCGGAATATCCCCATCCCGGGGTCGGCCACAGTGAACTGGCGCACGGGCTCCAGCAGCTTGAATCCGGCCTCCTCCACCATCGCCACCAGTTCGTCCGCAGGAACAGCCCTCATGCGGTGAAGGACCTCCGTGCGCCTCAGACGTCCCTGTGGCTCATCGCGCAGCATGACGCAGCGCTGGTCGAAGAACTTCCGTTCCCGGTCCCAGGAGTAATGGAAGATCGCCGTCCCGCCGCGTATGCGGCGCGAGTCAGTGCGCGGTTCCCGGTAGAAACCCGGCTCGTTGAGACATTTGTCGAAGCTCAGCAGTGCCCCCTCGTGCAACTGTCCGCGCAGGGAGCGAAACGCCCGGGCGAGCTCCCCCAGGTCGAGTATGTAGTCCAGGCCGCTGTGCATACAGACAGCCGCGTCGAAACTCAAGGGAAGGTCAAGGTCCAGCAGCTCGCCCCGGACGAAACGAATGTCCAGGCCCGCGCCGAGCACCTTCCCGCGGGCGTAACCCAGCATCTCCTCCGAGCGGTCCACCCCCACCACGCGATATCCCGCGCGGGCAAGCGGAATGCTGGAAAGACCCGTTCCACAGGCGGCGTCCAGCACGAGCTGTCCCCTGCGCAAACCATGCCGCCTGAGGCGGCGCACCAGGTCCCGCACCCACTTCTCGTAGGGGGCCCACGAGACGAGCTGGTCATATACGTCGGCGAGAGAATCGAACTCGTTGACTATCCCTGAGATTTCCCGGACCTCCATGAGACAGCCCGCCGAAAAGCACCTGCGCCAATGACAATACGATACCGGACTCCCTCGATTTGTAAACCGCATTGCTCTCGCTGAGGAGAGCCACGGTTGCAACCTCCCCCATTCTCCAAAGCTTGATGCTCGCGTGACCTTCGGTTAGAGTGCGTGCGGGCCGGCAAGAGGGTCCCGTTCAAGAAGCGCTTCGTCATGCGCAGGGGCCAATGTCGCCGACGGTTTCGTCGGGCGCGGAGAGGCGAAACAAGAGCACGACAGGGCCAGGCAGCACATCCAGCAGGTCATCGAAACATGCAAGCACCATTCCGTGACGATGTTCCACAAGTCCAGTGAAGTCAGGCACCTGCGCGCCGAAGTGCTAATCAGCGGACGCGTTCAGGGCATCTGGTTCCGGGGAACCACTCAGCAAACCGCCCTCTCGCTGGGATTGACCGGTTACGTGCGCAACCGGCCGGACGGCCGCGTAGAGGCCGTCTTCGAAGGACCTGAGAGGAGCGTGCGGCGGGCCGTCTCGTGGTGCCACAAAGGGCCGAGATTCGCGCAGGTGGAATCGGTCGAGGTGGAATGGAAAGAGCCGACGGGACAGTACACGGACTTCTCCGTGCGGTACTGAACTGAGGCGGCGCTGCCCTGTGCCTCCTACTTTCCCTTTTTCCCGCCCGGCGCTCTGTCGGCGACGTGGTCGCACTGCGGAAAACGCGTGCAACCGTACATCTCTTTTCCCTGCGGCGAGATCTTCGGGACCAGGTGCCCGTCGCAGCCGTCCCGCGGGCACTCCTTCAAGGAGCCGGGCAACTGCCACGTGTTCCGGCACTGCGGAAAACCCGAACAGGCCAGGAACCTGCCGAACTTTCCCCACCGCAGCACCATTGGCCGGCCGCACTTCTCGCAGCACTCCTGTGTGGGCATGGCGTCGGGCAGCCGGTCGCTGCTCAGGGGGCGCGTCCCCTTGCATTCCGGATAGCGGGAGCACCCCAGGAAGAAACCCCTCTTGCTGCGGCGCACGGCCATCGGGCCGCCGCACTCCTCGCAGGCCTCACCCTCGGCCACGCCCGCCAGCTCGGTCTGCCTCAGGGCATCTTCCAGGGTTGCAAGCGGCTGCATCTCGGAGCAGCGACTGCATACCAGGCGCCTCTCACCGTTGTGCTGCTGGACGTTGACGCGTCCGCCACATTTCTGGCATTTCAGGCCGGTCGTGGAGCGCGGCTTCATCTCCACCGGATTCCCCTCCCGGTCGAGCCCCATCACCCGTCTGCACTGCGGGTAGCGCGAACAGCTCAGATAGGGCGTACTCCGACGGCTTGTCCTCTTGACCATCGGCGCGCCGCATTCCGGGCACTTGTGCTCGGTCTGCTCGGCTTCCGCCCTGTTGAGGGAAATGGTATGGTCGCACTCCGGGAACCCGCTGCAACCGAGGAACTTATCGCCCTGCCGGCTGAACCGGGCCACCATGTTCCGCCCGCACTTGGGGCAGCGCTGCTCCTGCTCCAGACCGTCCTCTGCGACGGCCGTCATGTTCTCGCGCGCCCTGGTCATGTCGCGGCTGAAGTCCCCATAGAACTCCCTGAGCGTCTCGCGCCAGTCAGCCTCGCCCGCTTCGATGCGGTCCAGTTTTTCTTCCATGTCTCTGGTGAAGCGGTAATCCAGCTCCCGCGGGAAGTGCCCGACGAGCTTCTCAGTAACCACAGAGCCGAGGTCCGTCGGCACGAGCGCCCGGCGCCTGCGCCGCACGTAGTTGCGCCTCAAGAGGGTCGAGATGGTCGGAGCGTAGGTGCTTGGCCGGCCGATGCCCCGTTTCTCGAGCTCGCGCACGAGCGACGCTTCCGTGTAACGCGGCGGCGGCTGGGTGAAATGCTGCGATGGCACGAGCTCGCGCAGCCTCAGCGCCTCGCCCTCCGCCAGCTGTGGCAGCAACTGATCTGCCTCCCGCTTCTTATCCGGGGGCATCACGCGGGTGTAGCCGTCGAAAACCATCCGCCGCCCCACAGCGAGGAAAAGCCCGGATTCCGTTTCGATCTGCGCCTCCGTCACGTCGTAGACGGCAGGGTTCATCTGGCTCGCCACGAAGCTGCGCCAGATCAGGTCGTAGAGTCTCCACAGCCTGTCGGGGAGGTATGACCTGACGGACTCGGGCGTGCGCGAGACATCGGTCGGACGGATTGCCTCGTGAGCGGCCTGGGCTCCCACGGGGCTCTTGAAGGTGTTCGGTCTGGACGGCAGATACGCCGCGCCGTAGGCCTCCCGGACATGCTCGCGAACGGCCCTCAGGGCGCGCTCGGAGACCCTGGTGGAGTCGGTTCGCATGTAAGTAATCAGCCCTTCGCTCTGTCCCTCGATCTCGACGCCCTCGTAGAGCTGCTGCGCCAGGCGCATGGTCTGCGCGGTGCTCAGCCTCAGCCGGCTGCTCGCGCTCTGCTGGAGGGTGCTTGTGATCAGGGGAGCAAAAGGCCTGGAGCGGCGTTTGCGCCTGCGCACCGAGTGGACCCGATAGGACTCCGCTCTCAGCCTCTTCACTGCCTGCTCGGCCACCTGCTCGCTGGAGATCGAGAGGTCCTCGCCATCGAGTTGCAAGAGCTTTGCCTCGAACGCTTCTTTCTCGCCCTCGCGCGTCAGCCAGGCAATGATCTCCCAGTATTCTTCGGGCTCGAACGCCTCGATTTCGCGCTCACGTTCCACGACGAACCGCAGAGCCACGCTCTGCACCCGCCCGGCGCTGAGTCCCCGCACGATCTTCTTGCTGATGAGGGGGCTCAACTCGTACCCGACGATGCGGTCCAGTATGCGCCTGGCCTGCTGTGCATTGACAAGGTCCATGTCCAGCCCCCGCGGGGACTCGAAAGCCTCCCGCACAGCCTCGCGGGTGATCTCGTGGAACGTCGCCCGCCGGACCTTTCCCTCCGGCAGATCCAGCGCGTGTGTCAGGTGCCAGGCGATGGCCTCTCCCTCCCTGTCCGGGTCGGGAGCCAGGTATACGAGTTCGGCCTGCTTGCTGCTCTTCTTCAGCTTGCCGACGGTGCGGCCCCTCGCCGGCAAGACCTCGTAGGTGGGCTCGAACCCGTTGTCCACGTCCACCCCGAACTCGTCCTCCGGCAAGTCGCGCACGTGCCCCCCGCAAGCCTCGACCTCGTAGTCCTTGCCGAGGTAGCGGGAGATGGTCCTGGCTTTGGCTGGTGACTCGACTATGACTAACTTGTGCGCCATACCCCTTCATGCCTCTCGCTATTGCCCGCGGAACGCC
>JAUWZH010000280.1 GCA_030615435.1 Candidatus Brocadiaceae bacterium
CGTGCTTGCTTACGAGGCCGGGATGCTCAACGCCGTCGGCTATTCCAACCCCGGCGCAGAGGAGGCCGCCCGGGAGTTCGCGGGCGTTGGCGAGCTGCCCCTGCCGGTTTTTGCGAGCGCTGTCGGGCAGGATGCCGAGGAGTTCGCGGCCGTGGCCGCCAGGCTGATGCCCTGCGGCTTCGCCGCGCTGGAGCTGCCCCTCTCCTGCCCCCATACGCCCGGGTTCGGCGTGCTGGCGGGCCACAGCACCCCCGAAGCCACCGAGAGAATCGCCCGCGCCGTGCGCGAGGTGACCGACCGGCCGATCTTCGTCAAGCTCTCGCCGAACGTGCCCGGCATCGGGGAGCTCGTCCTCGCCGCCCTGGAGGGTGGCGCCGACGGCATCTCGGCGGTCAATACCCTCGGGCCCGGCATGATTATCAACGTGGAGGCCCGCCGCCCGGTGCTGGACGTCAGGGCAGGCGGCATCTCGGGACCGGCGCTGCGGCCCGTGGCCGTGCGGTGCGTCTACGACGCCTGGGCCGCCGTGCGCGAGGCGGGACGCGAGGCCCCGATCATCGGCATCGGGGGCGTCTCCACGGGTCGGCACGCCCTGGAGATGGTCATGGCCGGCGCGCAGGCCGTGGGCATCGGCACGGGCGTGTATCTGCGCGGCATGGACGTGTTCCGCAAGGTATCTAATGAACTCAGGCAGGAGTGCCGCAGGCTCGGCATCGCCTCGCTGAGCGAGGTGGTGGGCGCCGCGCATGAGTAAAGGCTCTCAGGGGCCGGCGGGCGCGCACGTCCTGGCGCTCGCGGTCGGCCCGGGAGGGCTGGCCACAGGCGGCGAACAGTAAGAGAGTGAAGGGAGGAACCTTGGCCGGAGCCGAAGAATCGCCCCGAGGCGCCTGTCCTGTGCAGCCGCAGCTTCCGGTCGTGCTGCCCCTGGTGGAAAAGCGCCGTGACACGCCCCGGGTGGTGAGCCTTTTCTTCCCGCTGCCCGGGCGGGCCGAGCCGTGCTTCGATCCGCTGAGCGCAGGGCCGGGGCAGTTCATGATGGTGTGGCTGCCAGGGGTGGACGAGAAGCCTTTCGTGCTCTCCAGCCTGGGGCGGAACCGGTTCGGCATCACGGCGCTCGTTCGAGGCCCGTTCACCACGCGGCTCCGCGATCTGGCTCCAGGCGCGCCGGTGGGGTTCAGGGGGCCCTACGGACGCGGGTTCCGGGGATGGCAGGAGCAGGCAGGCGGGGTCGTGCTGGTCGGCGGCGGCTGCGGGATGGCCTCCCTTGCCCTGCTGGCAGAAAAGCTCCCCCGTGCAGCCCTCCTCCAGGGGGCGCCCACCGCCGAGGAACTGCTCTACACCGAGCGCTTCCCCCGCCAGGTCAGCTTCACAGAGGACGGGTCGGCGGGCCGGAAGGGACTGCCCACCGAGGCGCTCCGCGAGGCCCTGGAGCGGGGCGAGGCGCGCGCGGTCTACACCTGCGGCCCGGAGCCCATGATGGCGGCGGTGGTGCGGATGTGCCGGAAGGCCGCCGTACCCTGCCAGGCCTCCCTGGAACGCTACATAAAGTGCGGGTTCGGGGTCTGCGGCCAGTGCGAATGCGACGGGCGGCTGGTCTGCCGGGACGGCCCGGTGTTCAGCGGAGAGGAACTGGCTGAGATGCCGAGTTTCGGGCGGACAAGGCGGCTGGCGAGCGGGCGGAAGGTCGGCCTCGACTTCGGCTCCTGACCTCAATCGAGCCGGCGGAAAGGCCCGGGACGCCCGTTGATGACCGCAACAGAAACGTCTCCGCCCGTCCGCCTGCCTACTGTGAAAACCTTACGTACCGGCACGACGGCCCGCGAGGTTTTCCCGGGCCCGCTCCGTGGCGTCCATGATCTTCTCCCTCAGCTCCGCGCAGAGCTCCCCGGTGGGGCGGCCGACCAGGTCCTGCGGAAGGAAGGGACGGCCGGTGACGATGGAGATTCGCGTGCCGAGCTTCGGGATCACGAAGTCCTCCCAGGTATTCAGGACCCAGGCCCTGTCCACGGCGACGCCGATGGGATAGACGGGGAGTCCGGTCCGCCTGGCGAGCAGGAGGAACCCGGGCTGGACGCTGAACTTCGGCCCGCGCGGCCCGTCCGGCGTAAGGGCGCAGCTCCACCCCTCGCCGATCGCCTCCAGCACGTTGCGCAGCAGCCTCGTGGCACCCCGTGTGGTCGAGCCTCGCACGGCGAGGAGACCGCAGCGCTCCATCACCCAGGCGACGTACTCCCCGTCGCGGTGTTCGCTGACCGGCGCGCAGAAGGGATAATCCCGGAAGGGGTAATCCCAACAGGCGCAGAGCATGCTGAGAAGCTGGCGGTGCCAGAAGGTGGCGATGATCGGCTCCTGCCCGCTTGCGACGCACGCCCTGAGGCCCTCCGGGATGACATATCGGACGCGCCAGGTGGCGCTCAAGCCGCGCAGCAGGACCCTGCCGAGCGTGCCCGCGAGCCAGAAGTGAATCCGTTTGCGCAGTAAAGGCATCAGTCAGGAGCGCTCCGACCCGTGCCCTGTTCGAGGCCGCGGCCCCCGCCCGTATCACGGCTTTCGGTGGCCGCAGGGGGCGCACTCTCCCTTCCGTGGGCCTGCCGCCTGTAGAGGAGCCCTTCCCAGCCGCAGGGGAAAAGCATCATCTGCACCGCCACCATGAGCATCACAGCACCGAATATGCGCTTCAGCAGGATGCCGGAGGAGACATCGCTCACCTTGTCGCCGAGGTAGACCCCGAGAATGCCGAGGGGGACGACACACAGGACGATTTTCCAGTCCACCTGACCGCCCGCGTGCTTCAGAAAGACGCCCGCCAGGGCGATCGGCACTATGCAGGCGAGGGATGTGCCGACCGCCACTTTCATGTCGGCGCCGAGCAGGATCAGCAGCATCGGCACAACCACGACCCCGCCCCCGATGCCGAGCAGCGCGCTCAGGAAGCCCGCCGCCAGCCCTATTGAGATGCAACCCGCATAGAACATGCAATCTCCTCAAGTTCACAGATGGAATAGGCCGCCGGCGCGCCGAAAGGACTGCGCCAAGCACGTAGAATAGCCCTTTTGGGAGAGTGCTGTCAATTCCGCCGGCGGGGTCTCGCGCGACGCTCTCCTGCCCGGGGCGTCCCCGCCCGGCCTTTATCAGCAGGTTCTGCACCACCGCGCTGCCGTGCTGAAGCTCCTCCCGCCCCCGGCCGCCGAAGCTGACGGCGGTCTGGCCGCCGAGTTTGAACTGGATCGTGCCGGGATATACGTCCAGGGTGAGGTTCGAGCAGATGGAGGCCTGTCTCAACTCCCCCGAGGGCCGCACCAGCCCCACCCGCCGGTCCGTGACGAAGAAAACGGCATCTCCCCTTCCCCCCACCTTCGGCCACCGATAGAAGGCCCACGCCACGAGAGGAGCGGTCGTCGAAACGCACAGGATCACCCCAAACGCCACCTTGTAGGCGAGCTGGACGGGAAGAGAGAGGGCGAGCAACACCGAGACGGCGCTGAGCACGAGGTGGCCGAGAAGCTGAACTGCGAGCATGAGCCTGCGCAGTTCCCCTCCGGACGGAAGCCGCTGCCAGAGCAGCTTCTCGCCCTCTTCCAGGGCATCGGCAAGGCGCCTCACCATTCGGTCCTCCCGGGG
>JAUWZH010000153.1 GCA_030615435.1 Candidatus Brocadiaceae bacterium
GGATGAAGCAAGCCTTCGAAGCCTCCCGATGCTTGGAATCTTCGGTTCTGCGCCGTGCTTGAGGGTGTTTCTTTCAGCTCGCCCCGTCGTGCCGGTACGTAAGGTTTTCACAGTAGGAACAGGGCCGCGTGATCCTTTTCATTGACGAGCTCCACACGGTGGTTGGGGCAGGGGCGGCAGAAGGCGCCCTGGATGCCTCCAACATGCTCAAGCCCGCCCTGGCACGCGGGGAGCTCCACTGCGTGGGGGCTACCACGCTGGACGAATACCGCAAGCACGTCGAAACCGACGCCGCCCTCGAACGGCGTTTCCAGACCGTCCAGGTCGGGGAGCCGTCGGCGGAGGAGACCGTGGCAATCCTGCGCGGCCTCAAAGAGAAATATCAGGTCCACCATGGTGTCCGCATCACTGACAGCGCCCTGGTGGCCGCCGCCAAGCTCAGTCACCGTTACATCACCGATCGCTTCCTGCCGGACAAGGCCATTGACCTGATGGACGAGGCGGCCTCAAAGCTCCGCATGGAGATTGACAGCCTGCCGGAGGACCTTGACCAGGTGCGCCGGCGCATCACCCAGCTGCAGGTGGAGCGCGAGGCGCTCCGCAAAGAGAACGACCCGGCATCCAAGGAAAGAGCCGAAAAGGTGGACAGGCTCCTGGGCGACCTCCAGGAAGATGAACGGGCCCTGACGGCGCAGTGGCAGAACGAAAAGGAAGTCATCTCCGGCATCCGGGACCTGAACGAGCAGATAGAACACGCTCGCGCCGAAGAGCAGGCCGCCGAGCGGGAAGGCGATCTCGAAAAAGTCAGCCAGATCCGCTACGGGCGAATCCGCGAGCTGCAAGACCGGCTCCAAGAACAGCAGCAAAAGCTCCAGCAAATCCAGTCCGAGCACCAGTTGCTCAAGGAAGAGGTGGAACCTGAGGACATCGCCGAGGTGCTGTCGAACTGGACGGGCATTCCCGTGCAGCGCATGATGCAAAGCGAGAAGCAGAAACTGCTGCACATGGAAGAGCAGCTCGGCAAGCGCGTCGTCGGGCAGGAGGAGGCCGTGCGGGCCGTCTCCCAAACCGTCCGACGGGGCCGGGCAGGCCTTCAGGACCCCAACCGGCCCATCGGCTCCTTCATCTTCCTCGGCCCCACAGGGGTGGGGAAGACCGAGCTGTGCAAGGCCCTGGCCGAGTTCCTGTTCGACGACGAGGATGCCCTGATTCGGCTCGACATGAGTGAGTTCATGGAGCGGCATTCCGTGGCCCGGCTCATCGGCGCGCCCCCCGGATACGTGGGCTACGAGGAAGGCGGGCAGCTGACCGAGGCCGTGCGCCGCCGTCCCTACTCCGTGGTGCTCTTCGACGAGATCGAGAAGGCACACCGCGATGTCTTCAACGCCCTGCTCCAGGTGCTGGACGACGGGCGCCTCACCGACGGAAAGGGCCGCACGGTGGACTTCAAGAACACCATCATCGTGATGACTTCCAACGTCGGCAGCGAATTGATACAGGACCTCGTCTCCCCCGAGAAGCAGCAGGAACTGGACACAAGGCTCAGGGAGGCCCTGCATGGGCAGTTCCGGCCGGAGTTCCTGAATCGAATTGACGAGATAATCGTCTTCAACGCCCTGTCCCGGGACGTGGTGAAGGCAATCGCCGAGATTCAGATGCGCCACTTGGCCGACAGGCTTCGCGAGCAGAACGTCGAGATCGAACTCACACCGGCGGCGCGGGAGTTGATCGCCAGGAAGGGCTACGATCCAACCTACGGAGCCCGGCCGCTGAAAAGGACGATCCAGCGCCTTATCGAGAATCCCCTTGCCACTCGCATGCTGGAAGGCGAATTCCCGGAGGGATCGCGCATTGAGGTGGACGCCGAAGGCGAGGAGGTTGCATTGCGCTGCTCGGGAGCGGCGGCGTCGGCTCGGCCGTCCAAGGCGAGCGAGCCATTGAGAGAAGGCGCCTCACCCTCGGGCGGCAGGAAGGCGGGATGATCACACGATCAGGCGAAAGTTTCGGTTGCAATCGATTTGGTTTTGTGTTAGGATCTTTCCGCGCTTGAAAATGTTCTGTTGAAAGAAGCGCGGTTCTTTCTGGTTGACAGAGGGGTAGAGCACTGTAGCTATCCAGATTGGTGTGCCGGTTGGGAAACCGGCTCGAATGTTCCGCAAGAGCACGCGGGGCGAGTGGTTCAGGCGTCGTTTGTCCCCACCCGTTTTCCCTTCCCCGTCGGTTCAGGCGGCACACGCCTTCAGGAACAGCGGTGTCATGACCGTGCCCGCGCCCTTCCGGAAACCAGGGATTCTTGTGTTTGAGCGTGCCTGAGCGGCAGCTGTCTGCTTGCTGAAGCTCGCTCAACAGGTGATTTCTTGAAAGGGTTTCAGATGCCTAGAGGTATAGTAAAGTGGTTCAGTGACACGAAGGGCTTTGGGTTCATCACTCCGGACGATGGTGGCGAGGACGTTTTCGTGCATCACAGCGCCATTGAAGGCGCAGGGTTCAAGAGCCTGTCCGAGAACGATGCTGTGGAATACGAGGCCGAGCAAGGTCCCAAAGGACTAAGAGCTACGACCGTTACCAAGCTGTAAGCAAGTCTCAAACCGAGGGAGATGGGGCCTGTCCGTGAAAGGGACGCGGATGGGCCCGTCTTTTTGCCTGCGGGAGTAACCGGGGCCCGGAGTTCGAAGCCTCGCCGACCTCCCTATACCTATGCCCCCGGTGATGCAGGCTGCTCGGAGCCCATCGCAACGCCCCCCCGTCCTCACCCATCCCCCATGAGCGTCTTGATGCGTCTTTCGGCGTGCATGGCGGCTACCACGCCATCCGAGACAGCCGTCGCCACCTGCCGGTAGGAGCCCTTCCGCACGTCCCCTACGGCGTAAAGTCCCTTGACCTCCGTCTCCATGTTCATGTCGGTCGGGACGACGTGGCCGGCGTAATGTGGCAGAAGCGTCTTCAAGAACGCCGTGTTCGGTTCCTGGCCTATCAAGACGAACACGCCGTCGCAGTCCAGCCGCCCCTCTTCGTCCGTCTTCACATTTCGTATTCTTACCCCTTCCACCTTCCCGTGGCCGTAGACCTCAGTGACGACCGTGTCGAGGACGAAACCGATCTTCTCGTGGTTGCGGGCTTCCTCGACATGGACCGCCCGCGCCCGGAACCCCTGGCGTCTGTGCACGAGCTTGATTTGGGAGGCGAAACGGGTCAGGAATATGCAGTCCGTCATCGCGGCATCGCCGCCGCCGACCACCACGACCTTCTTGTCGCGGAAAAACATCCCATCGCACGTGGCGCAGTAGCTTACTCCCCTGCCCGAGAGCTCTTTCTCGCCCGGCACGCCGAGCTTGCGGTGTGAAGCTCCTGAGGCGACGATGACTATCGGCGCGCCGTACTCCCCCGAATCTGTGATGACCCTCTTCAACGCGCCGTCAGCGGTGATATCCAATACCTGTTCCCTGCGCAGCTCCGCGCCGAAGCGCCCGGCGTGTTCCTCCATTCTCTCGGACAGCTCCGGCCCCGTAATGCCATCCGCGAAGCCGAGGTAGTTGTCCACCTCGTATGCCTCCGCGATCTGCCCCCCCGCACCGATCCTCTCCAGCACGAGGGTGCTCATCAACGCCCGCCCCGTATAGAGCGCGGCGCCCAGTCCGGCCGGACCCCCACCAATCACTATCACGTCACGTTCGTAGGCCATGTCTTCCCCTCTCCACGATGATCCGGTCCTTGATGGTCAGTGCATTCCCGTGAGCAGGGCGGAGGCAACTGCGCCGGCAGGATGGTCAATTCGTTCGAGGGCCGTGAGGCGCGCCGGAGTTCCGTGTCCCAGCGCCTCCTCTACAGCAGTTTACGAATCCCACGCTGAACCTCTTCCAGCTCGCCCTCCGCATAACTTCCTTCTCGCCAGCCGAACTTGAACCCATCGTCGGGGGAGCGGGGAATGATGTGGAAGTGCACGTGGGGGACGATCTGCCCCGCGCAGCGGCCATTGTTCTGGAGCACGTTGAACCCGACTGCCCCCGTGGCCCGCGCCGCCGCCCCGGCGAGGCGCTGCACCGTGAAGATGCATATGTTGAGCTCGTCCTGACTCAGCTCGAGCAGCGTCGCCACGTGCCGCTTCGGGACCACGAGGCAGTGTCCAGGATTCACGGGCGCGATGTCCAGGAAGCTGAGGACCACGTCAGTCTCGATCAGCTTGGCGGCCGGTATTTCTCCTGCGATGATTCGGCAAAAGACGCAGTCTTTCATTCCTCACGCATCTCCCTCTGCGGATCAGGGTCGCGAACGAATCGCTGCGGCGCGCATCGGCGGCGACTGCATCACATGCACCGGCCCACAAATTACTGCCTTCCGCCGGCTACAACTCCAGTTCGATCCGCTCGATCGTAGCGGTCACGTCCGCGCATCGAAAGCCCCACTTTCCCGGCTCAGCCGGCACGGGAACCCTGCCCTCAGGCTTTGCGACGACGCTTCGGTCGTCCACTGAGCACTCCAGGGCGCCGGGATTCAGGACGAGCCTGAAACGGATCGGCCTCGAAAGGTCCAGATCGCTCAGCAGCAAGCGCTCGTACTTCAGCGTGCGAAGTTCGCCCCGGTAAGGAAGCCTTCCCATCAGGTGCATCTCAGCGCTCCCCTCCTCCGGGTAGAAATCCACCAGTTGAAGCGCCATCACGCCCCTGTGCCCCTGCGCCGCCCCGCAGAGCGAGAACTGGGGATAGCGGCGCAGCCCCTGCAATCTGACGGTTACTGACATTGCGCCGCTCTGGCTCTCGAAGTCCTCCAGGAACGCGTATCGGCCCTGGCATTCGCCAAGTCGGATTATTCCAGGCGGGTCCACGGGCTCTGTCTCCGCGCCCTCGGGGACCTCAAGGCGCACCCCTGCGGACGACGGCCCGCCCGCCGCCCCGGCAGGCTGGACGGCCCGGACCTGAAGCGTGTCGAACGAAGCCTGCAAACCCGAAATCGAGACTCCCACCCTGCCGGCGTGCGGGGCCAACGAGCCGAGATTGCCCACGCTGAGGACAGCACGTCCGCCCACGTAACCGCACGCCCTGGAGCCCACCGTTCTGAGCATCAACTCAAGCTCATCCCTCTCACTCAACCTGTAGGGGCCGCCCGGCACGGCGACCCTCACCGCATCACCATCGTTGCAGGTGACGAGCCGAACGGTCCAATCCCCGGCGACTTCACCCATCACTCCGAAGAAAACGTAGTTCTTCTCGTCTCGGTAGCGGGCGAGGAGGCCGAATGACTTGCCCTCTGAGTCTCCTCCGAGGTCCCCGGCCGAGACCGACCCCTTGATTTCCACATCGGCGAACTCCCCCAGCGCAAGGAAACTCCGTCCACTGTCCGCCCTGGGCAGTCCGTAGCGCCCGCCCCTACGTTCCCACTGCCCGCCTTCCGCCTCCCAGCCCGCGTGATTGTGGCTGAAGGACTGAAGGAATCTCAGCGAGTGCCCCTTCAGCAAAACCGCTTCCACACCCCGGGCGGACTCAACCTGCGAAATGGGGCTCCCCTGCGGCTCTTCCGGCTCCTCGGGCTCGGCGAGCCTGGCTTGCGCGGAGGCCATGTTCGCCGCCAGCGGCCTTCCCAACCTTACGTCATCCCACGAAGCACGACAGTGGCGAGCACGGAGCGCTACTCCGCCGGGTTCCACCAGTTCTGAGGGCAGCCCGCTCAGCACTCCCACTTCTGCACCGTTTACGAGCGCGACTGCGAGGTCTCCCGCCGCATCAATCCTGAGCAAACCCTCGAACGGCGTTCCCCCGCTCACCGCGAGCGCGAACGCCTCAGTCTGCGCTACGACCTTGCCCCCGACGATCGCAGCCAGCCGGACGGCAAGTGTCTCCGCCTCTTTGGTGACCCGCAGGCTGAGCTCGTTCTCCCCTTGTTGGCGGACCGAGAGCGAAACGGCGGCGTCGGGCCCCTCCGCAACGTCCATCCGCACCCACGCCTCCACGCCGCAATCCTCCTGCCGGTAGAGCTTGTGGACTGCAACGGCCTCGCCGCCTTCGGCGAGCGATCTGAAAGTGCGCCTTCCTACAGGAGCAAGGACCCACCGGCCCTTCGTCCCGTTCCAGTTCTCAGCCGTGCCACCGTCGAAGTTCTCCACAAAGAACTGCTGGCCTGCCCCGGTGCTCCCCGGCTCGTCAGTTCCGAGCGGCGGTTCCTGCATCGCGTTCGCTTCACCTTCTGGGGGCTCCCGTCCGGGAACCCGCGCTGTCACGGTGTCCCCGCTCTCGGGGCCGGCCTGGCGCTCGTAAAGTGCGATGCAGACCGCGACGATCACCGCGAGCCCCAGAGGGGGCAACAGGTATATCAAGAGCCTTCTTGCCCCCGGGCGGCGCACCTCTTTGATGCGGAATCCACTGTCTGCGCCGGCGTTTACGTCTTCCCCGGGGGAGGTTCCCTCAGCCCGCAACAATGCCCCGCAATGGGGGCAGCGC
>JAUWZH010000058.1 GCA_030615435.1 Candidatus Brocadiaceae bacterium
TCTCGCTATTGCCCGCGGAACGCCGATTCTATATGGAAAACCCCTGCTCATGCAAGGACGCGCCCATTGTTGGCAAGGTGCGCCTCCGGCGTGCGCGGCTACGCTCCCCTTGGGCAGCAAGGAAGCAAGCGGCTCGGAGAACCTGGACGCCTTGACACCGCCTCGGCCCCACATTACACTCGCAAAGGACCGCCGAGGGCTGTTTGCAGCGTCGGCGTTGCGAAAAAACGCAGAAAGCGTCGTTCCTACGCAGTCGAACCGTTGCAGCACTATTATGCAAAGCTCAGCAGAAACCAACCGTCCCCTCTACGTCGCCCTCACGGTAGATGTTGACCCAGACGCCAACCGGCCCGCTCGGGGGAGGCCGGATGCCGTGAGCGCAGGGGCCGGGCAGCGGGTAACTCTGGAGGCATGCCGGCGCGGCCTGGGGGTCGTCCTCGACGTGCTGGAGGAGTTCCGTATGCCCTGCACGTTTTTCTGGGAGGCCCGCTCGCTGCGCGTCCTCGCCAGCACGGGGCGCGAGATGATGGAGCGGATTGCTGGGAACCCGGCCTTCGAACACGGCTGTCACGGCCTTCGACACGAAGATTTCTCCGGCCAGGACACAGGCGTGCCGATCGGTCGGCACCTGACCCTAGAGATGCTGCACGAGGCCTCCAATGTCGTGGAGTCCGAGACGGGCTCCGAGATAGCGGGCTTCCGCGCGCCTTACTGCCGTCTGACACGGGAACTGCGTTCGGCGCTCGCCAGGCTTGGATACCGTTACGACGCCACGCTTATCCGGACGGCAGGCGAAACGTGGTCTCTACAGCCTTACCGGCTGGCCGGCACGGAGCAGAGCGTGTGGGAACTCGCCCTTCCCAGAGGACGCGACGGGCAGGGACGGGCAATTACGGGCTACCTGTGGCAGCTCTTCGAAGGGCGGCGCCCTCCGGAGGACTACATCGAGTTCGTCTCGCTGGCCGGACAGTATCCGGGCGGCCTGTTCCAGCTTGCGCTCCATCCGTGGCACCTGTTCATGGACGAGAACGGTCAATCCCTGACAGAACAGAGGGCAGCCCGTGCCGCCCATGATCTGCGGGCGGTGTTGGCCGGGATAACGTCCCTTGAGCGGATCCGGTTTCTCCCGGCCGGCGCATATCTCAAGAAGGCGCTCGACCGCGGCCTGAGATAGGCCGACCGGGGCATGGGTCTGCTTTTGCCGTTCGGACGGTGCACTGAGCAAGCGATCTCTGTTTGACGGACACGTCCTCGTGGCATATAATGCAGCAGGTTGGCTGCCTGCTCTCATCATCCAAGAAGCGGGGTTCGACATGGGCATAGATGCGCGCGAGATTGCCAGGAAACTGGCTTGCATCCAGAGCCGCCTGCGGAAAGACCTCGTGGAAGAGCTCCAAGAGCACGAAGAAGAAATCGAGGATATATTCGATCCGCACTCTTACTCACCGGTGGTTCAGGAACTCAGGGAGAAGTACCTCACCCGCCTCTACACATTGCAGGCGATCCTCCAGGAGCTTGCACACCAGAGCATGGGGCGCCGCCAGCCGTCCGTGCAGGTCCTGAGCCTGCACGCCGAGGACAGCGAGAAACTGGTGAGTCTGGTCAACAAGCACCTCGCCCGACTCAACGGCGTGAAGGTTCAGGGCATAGAGTTCCTGCAGAACAAACAGGACGATCAGTGGGTGGCCCTGATCACCTACCTCGCCAACCCATTCACAGAGGCTCGGGACGAGACTGCCGCCTGGATGTGAGGGCGGCCGCGGGAGTTTCGGATGCCTTGCCTTTTCCCCTGTCCCATCAACGGCGCCCGTCCGTTCGCAGCTTCTCTCCTCCCCTTTCGTGGGCTATGCTCGCGGTGCTGCACCGTTGGACCCGCCTCGAGGAAGGATTAGCAACATGAAGCTCGGGCTGGTAACGTACAACCTGGCGAAGGACTGGGACCTGGACAGGATCATTGAGATGTGCAGCGCCCATCGCTTTGAGGGGGTGGAGCTTCGCACGACTCACGCCCACGCTGTCGAGGTGGAGCTGAGCAGCGCCGAGCGCAAGAAAGTGCGCGTGAAGTTCGAGGACAGCCCGGTGGTCCTGGCGGGGCTCGGGAGCGCCTTCGAGTACCACTCCCCCGACCCCGAAGAGGTGCGCCGCAACATCGAGGGCACGAAGCAAAACGCCCGCCTGGCGGCGGACCTTGGGGCGCCAGGTATCAAGGTGCGTCCGAACGCGCTGCCGCAGGGCGTGCCCGAAGAGGACACGCTGCGCCAGATCGGCGAGTCCCTGGCGGAGTGCGGCGAGGACGCCGCCGGATTCGGCGTTCAGATCCGGCTCGAAGTGCACGGCCACGCCACCTGCGAGCCGTCCAGAATACGCAAGATCCTGGATTACGCCGCCCATCCGAACGTCTGGGCCTGCTGGAACTCCAACCCGCAGGACGTTCGGAACGGTTCGATCAGGGAGAACTTCGAGCTTCTGGCCGAGGACATCGCGCTGGTGCACATGCGAGACCTGTGCGTGCCGGATTATCCGTGGCTCGAATTGCTGAGGCTCCTGCGCTCCCACGCATACGAGGGCTTCTGCCTTGCCGAGATCCCCGAGAGCGAACAGCCCGATCGCATCATGGACTACTACCGAGCGCTCTGGGACGCATACCGTCGCATCCTGGACCTCGAGGAATAGTGATAGGCCGCGGGGAGGCGGTCTCGCTCTGTTCTCGCACCTGTTAGTGCCCCTTTGCCAGTCCCCCCGCCCCGCATGCGCGGGGCCGGTCCGCAAGAGGCCGACTCACCTCTTGTGCCGCCGCAGGCTTCCCCAGCCGTCCTCGCCCAGCAGGGCAAGCAGCTCTGCCCTCAGGTCATCGCGCCACAGGGTCAGCCCGAAGGGAGTTCCCTGGACCAAGACCTCTCCGTCGGCGGTGACCCAGGATTGCCATACGTGAGAGCCCACGTGGAACAACAGCATGTAAAGGCATATTTCTTCGCCCGCGAGTTCCACGTCGCGGTAGGTCTCCACGTTCACCCTGACCTTTTGCACTGAGCCGAGGAGCGGATTGACCATCTGCATGGTCCACGCCTGGCCCACGTCAGCGTGTTGGAGTTCGCCAAGTCCGGCCAGCGGCGAGAAAGTCTGCCCCAGGAAAGAACCTTTCTTGAACGGGATTTCGCTCTCCAACTTCTGTTTCCCCACGTTCCCCCTCAGGACCAGACGATCGCCCTCCACTGTTCCGACCACCTGGAGTCCGAGCGTCGGGCAAAACACCTTGATCAACCTCAGTCCCTGCAACGCGGAGATCTCCGCAAAGAATTCCATTTCGATGGCCTTGACGCTAGGAGCTATGTATCTCGGCAGCTCGCCCAGTTCGACCCGGGTGGTGCTGTGCACGCTGATTCCACCCCATTCGGTGGTCTTGGCGATGGTGTGGGTGCGTCCCAGGCGTTTGGTGCCCAGGTATATGCCCATGGTGGATTCCCGTTGCAGCTCGCCAGGCTTCAGCAGCGAGTCATAGGCCGGCCTCATTGCCGCCGCAGGCGGCTCGGCGAGCCTCTCACGCAGCACAAAGCCCCACATCAGGGCAAAGAAGCAGGCCGTGCCCACCACCATGATGTCTCGTAACCACTTCACCTCGCATCCTCATCCCACTGCAAAAGGCAGCGAGCCCCTACCGTCCGCCCCGGCGGAAGAACTTCAGCCAGAATCCCACCTCTTCGTCCGAAAGCCCTGAGAATTTCTCGTCCGGCTCCTCGAACTCCTCGTCGTCCTCTTCGCCTCGCATCAACGTGCGGGCCCGCGACAGAAAGCGCTCCGGCTCGAACGCACGGGCGCGGCCGCGCTCCAGGGCGCTTATGAGCCGCGGATCGGCCGTGACCACAAAGACGCGCTCCTTCCGTGCCGCGCGGTTGGCCGGGCCGGCTATCTCGTGCAGCGCCTCCTCGCCCGGGTCCAGGTTCACCACGCGCACCCGCCCGTGGTGCTCGACCGGCGGCAGAACCCCTCCCCCCAGCTCAGCCTCGAAGACCAGTTCGACCTCGCAGTCGTGGCTTTCCGCATAGCGTGCAAGCCAGCGCACCAGGTTCAGCCGGCTCTTCGTGCGGTCCCCCTCTACGATCACGTCGGCGCCGCGTCCCCGGAAGGCCTCGAGCAGGCCCCTGCCGTCCACGTAGACTTTCATCCTCCCGCAACCTCCTGCTTCAGGTTGAGCCTGGGGCGGAAGGAATCGCCGGCGAACGCCATCCGGCCTCCCACCATGACGCCCACAGCGCGGCCTCGCAGCCTCCACCCCTCATAGGGGGTGTTGCGGGAGAGCGAAGCGAACTCATCCGCGCGCACCTTCCACCGCTCATCGGGATCTATGAAGACCATGTCCGCCGCCCGACCCACCATCAGCGAACCCGCCGGCAGGCCGAAGACCTCCGCCGGTCGGGTGCTCATGGCCCGGGCGGCGGCGAGGGGGCTGAGCCGGCCGGTGTGCACGAAGTAGGTGAGCACCAGCCCCAGCGTCGTCTCCAGGCCGATGAGGCCGCTTGCGCCGCGGGCCTTGTCCTCCGGGGTGTGCGGGGCGTGATCGCTCGCCACGGCATCGGCCGCCCCGCCAGTCAGCGCCGCCTGAAGCGCCCCCCGGTCGGCAGGCGAACGCAAGGGCGGCGTGACGCGCGGGAGCTCGCCCGCACCGAAATCAGCGCGGCTCAGCAGCAGGTGATGCGGCGTGAGCTCAAAGGTGGCGGTTCCCGCCCCACCCCCTTCTTCGCGGAAGCGTCGCAAGAGCTCCACGCTCGAGGCCAGGCTGACGTGAGAAAAGTGGACCCGGCATCCCAGACGCCGGGCCAGGGCGAGGTCGCGCTCGATAAAGCGCGTCTCGCTCTCGTAGGGCTCGCCGGGCTCGAACCCCGGGTCCCTTCCCTCCTCGTACTCAGAAAGCGCCCTGGGGGAGTCCTCGCAGTGGGGACTCAGAAGCATTCCCGCGCGCGCCGCCGCCCGGCACACTCCTTGCATCACGGAGGGATCGGTGACCGGGTCGCCGTCATCGCTCAGGGCCACCACCGAAGGCTCTTTGGCGAGGGCCTCTATGTCGGACGGCCACCTCCCCTCCCGCCCCGCCGTCATGGCAGCCTTGAAATAGATGCGAACGGGACTTTCCACCTCCGCTTTTTCCGCCAGCCGGCGCGCCAGCTCCGGCGAGTCAATCGGAGGTGAAGTGTTGGGCTCGCATACCACCGTTGTGTAGCCGCCGCGGGCAGCGGCTGCGCCGCCCGACGAGATGGTTTCCTTCTGGGCGAATCCCGGCTCGCGAAAGTGGACGTGCACGTCCACAAGGCCCGGCCAGAGCCAGAGCCCTTCGGCCTCTATGACGCCGAAGCGGCCCGCTGCCTCAGCCGGCGGCATCTCTTCAGCCAGGGCCGCAACGCGCCCCCCCTCCACCACGAGGTCCTGCACTGCCGAGACGCCGCTGGAAGGGTCCATCAGGTGAGCGCGCCGAATCAACCACGTCCCGACCTGAAGGCCCGTCCGGTTCATCGCTTTTGCTCCACAGGGCGGCCGCAAGATTCCTGCCAGCCCTTCAAGGCCGGGTAGATCTCCTTGTAGCGCGCCAGCATCTCCTCGTAGTAGGCCGCCCTCCCGGGGTCCGGGGTGAAGGTCTCCCGCGGCACCACGAGCTGCCGGGCGGCTTCTCGCGCGGAGTCATAGACTCCGAGGGCGACGCCGGCGACGATGGCCATGCCGAGGCTCGCCGCTTCGGCGACCTGGAGGCGCACCACCGGGCGGTCGTACATGTCGGCCTTCAGTTGCAGCCAGAAGTCGCTCTTCGCGCCGCCCCCCACCGCCCTGAACTCATCAACCTCCACTCCCGCCCGGCCGAGGATGTCGAGGTTGAGCTTCAATTCATACGAGATCCCTTCCAGGATAGCGCGCATGAACTCGGCGCGGGTGGTGCCGAGGCTGAGGCCGAGGATGGCGCCCACCGGATTGGGATCCATGTGGGGGGTGCCGCTCATCGTAAAGTGCGGCAGCACCAGGATGTCGGTGGGCTCCTGTGCCATCTTCTCAGTGAGCACGTCGTAGACGTCCATGCCGCGCTCTTCGGCCTCCCGCCGCTCGGGCTCGCCGAAGGTGTCCCTCGCCCAGCGGAACAGCGAGCCGCCCGTGAAGTTGAAGGCCAGCGAGATGTAGAGCTCGGGGACGGCGTGCGGGTAGCAGGCCAGGTTGTTGGTGAGCATCGTCTCGTTGACCACCGGCCCGTCCATGGCCACCGCGAAACACTCCACCGTGCCGGTGGCGTTCATCGCCACACGGGGCTCCGTTACGCCGCTGCCGAGGGCGCCGGCCGGCTGGTCGTGGCTGCCGGCGCACACCAGGCAGCCTTGCGGCAGATTCAGCTCCCCTGCCGCCTTCGCCCCCAGCGACCCGAGCACGTGGCCGGTCGGGACGGCCGGGTTGAACAGATCGGGCGAGATGCCGGCCAGCTCGCAGATACTCTCACTGTAACACTTGCGATGAATGTCAAAGGCCATCGTGCGCGCAGCCACCGAATAGTCAATCCTCGGCTCCAGGCCCATCCTGAACTGCGCGAATTCGCCAAAGGTCATGAAACGGCGCGCCCTGGCGAAGAGTTCCGGCCGGTTCTGCTTCAGCCACATCAGCTTGACGATGGTGAACATCTGGCTCGGCGGCTGCCCGGTGATGCGCATGACCTCAGCGCGGTCCACCCCTTTGATCCAGCGCTCGAACAGCCCCGCCGCGCGGTTGTCGAACCCGACGATACTGTTGCCCAGAACCGTGCCGTTTCCGTCGAGCGGGACGGCAGCCTCGCCGAGGACGCTGATGGCGAGTGCGCGCACCGGGTCGCGGGACGCGCCGCCGGCAGCCTCCCCCACCGCCTCGCGAACCTTGCCCCAGACCCCTTCGGGGTCAAGCTCGAGCCAACCCGGCCGGGGGTGCAACAGGGGATATTCCCGGTAGGCGCTCGCGATGATCTCCCCGCCTTCGTCGAAAACACTCGCCTTGGTCCCCGTCGTTCCGATATCCAGACCCATCAGACTCACGGTTTCTCGTGTCCCTCCCCGGCACCTACCTTTGCCTCTCCCACAGTTCGGCACGCCACACTGTGAGAGTACCGGAGGAAGCGCTCTGTTTCAAGTGGCCGGCCCCGCGGAGCGGCTCCGGCGCCAGTGTCGCCGATGCCGTCCGCCCTTCGAGTCGCTCGAACCCAGAGATCGGCGAAAATTGTCCTTGACACGGCCTGCGAGTTTACATAGAATCCGCGCAGTAACCACGTTACAGGGATAGGGTTTCGTCACCCAGGGTGCCAACAGCTCGGAAAGGGGGAGGTAGTCCGTGGTAAATCGAACCGTTACCAAGCGAGAACTGTACCAAAAGATAGCCAAACTCAGCGGACAACCCCAGGCCGTCTCCAGAGAGGTCGTCCAGCTCTTCTTGGACCAGGTCATCGAGGAACTGGCCGAAGGCAATCGCTTGGAACTGCGCAACTTCGGGGTCTTCGACAGCAGAATCCAGCCCGCACACAAGGCGAGGAACCCGCGGACCAACGAGGTCGTCTATGTTGATTCGAAGGCTGTTGTAACGTTCAAGGTGGGGAAGAAAATGGACGAGGAAGCTCAGAAGAGGCTCAACCGGAGGGAGTAAGCCCCGCAGTTCTGTGCTTGCCGCCCTCTGTGCCGTTCATTGCCTCCCCCGCCCGAGGCGGCGTTCCTTCCAACGCTTTTCTCGGATCCCAACGGCGTTGCGCGCCCGTCTTTCCCCTCCCCCTCCCCGCCGACTGGTGGACGTAGCTCACAGGACGGGACAGTTTCGAGCGGGGTAAGTGGGTTCGTCGTCAGGCTCAAGAGACCAGGCATTCCCACCGGCTTGTCGGAAAGGCTGTCGAATCGTGGGCACCGAGGGCTCAGATGCGATCGTGCTGCTCAGCGGCGGGCTGGATTCGGCCACCGCCCTCGCTGTTGCCCTGGAGGAGGGCCTGCACTGCCACGCGGTGACGTTCCGTTACGGGCAGCGCCACCACCACGAGGTGGAGGCGGCCGCGAGGGTTGCCCGGTCCCTCGGCGCCGCCGAACACAGCATTATCACGGTCCCGCTCGGCGAGTTGGGAGGTTCCTCGCTGACTGACCGTTCGGTGCCCGTGCCGCCGGGGCGCACCGACGAGGAAATGGAGGGAAAAATCCCCTCGACTTACGTCCCCGCCCGCAACACCATCTTCCTCGCTTACGGCCTTGCGCTTGCAGAGATCACGCAGTCGGACTTCATCTACATCGGCATCAACTCCGTGGACTACAGCGGCTATCCGGACTGCCGCCCGGAGTACGTGGATGCTTTTCGCCGGCTGGCTTCTCTGGCGACAAAACGCGCCGTGGAAGGCCGGCCCCCGAGGATCATGACGCCCCTGCTGCACCTGAGCAAGGCCAAAATCATTCTCAAGGGGACAGAACTCGGGGTGGACTACTCGGTGACGTTGAGCTGCTACGATCCGGACGAGCAGGGCCGCGCCTGCGGTCGCTGCGATTCATGCGTTCTGCGGCATAGGGGTTTCCAGGAGGCCGGTCTGCCGGACCCCACCATTTACCAGCCCGGCGCTGAACCCTGAGGAGGAGTGATGACGAAGGTGCTGGCCGTGGCGGCGAGTGCGCGGAGGGACGGCAACAGTGACGCTGTGCTTGAGCAAGCTCTGGAAGGAATCCGCTGGGAAGCCCCCCAGACCGAGGTTGAGATGCTCGTCCCGTACGGGCTGCCCATCACCCCCTGCCGCAGTTGCAACGCATGCCGGAACACCGGCCGCTGCGTGGTGCAGGACAAGATGCAGGAGGTCTACCTCAAGTTCTCTGAGGCAGAGCACGTGGTGGTGGCCTCGCCCATCTACTTCACCTCCGTGCCGGGCCACTTTAAGGTGCTGATTGACCGCTTCCAGTGTTTCTGGTCACGCACCTACCGTCTGGGCAAGCCGCCCACTCCCCGCCGCACGGGCATGTTCCTCTGCGTGGCGGCAGGGGACTCCGAGCGCTACTACAAGAGCACCCTCGCGCTGGTCCGGGCGTGGATGTCCACGTTCAACATGGGCTGTCCGGTGAGCCGCTTCTACGGAGGCCTGGATGAAAAAGGGGATGTCCTCCGACGCGAGGACTACCTGAAAGACGCGAGACAGGCCGGCGCGGAGCTGATACAACTCGCACGCGCAAAGGCCGGACGGTAAGCCCAGCGGTCCTGGCTCTTCCGGAGGGCAGCTCAGTCGAAGAGCTTGGCTGCAAGCTCGGCCACCCGCCGGCCGAGGGCGCGGCACTGCTGCTCGGCCCTCTCATCGGGGGACTGGAGAGCCACGGGTCCGTAGTGGTCTCCCTCTGTCGTGCCCTGCACTACCATGCCATGGATGAGCATGGCCTGCAGGATGCTCATAATGGTCGTCTCGTTCCCCCCGCCGAGATTGGCGGAAGAGGTGAAGGCCCCGCCCACTTTGCCCTCGAGCTCGCCGAAATGGCGGACGGACTCGTCGAGGAGCTTCTTCATCTCCGCGCTCATCTGACCGAAATAGGTAGGCGATCCGGCGATGATGCCTTCGTATTCGAGCAGCTCGTCGACAGTGGTCTCCTTGACCTGCTTCAGGGCCACCTCGGCACCGGCCTGACGGGCTCCTTCGGCCACTCGCTCGGCCATGCGGGCCGTATTGCCCGACTGCGAGTAATAGAGCACCAGTATTCTGGCCATCGCCTCCGATCCTCCATGACGGGACTGGGTCTGTGAGGTAACTCCCGCGTCGCTCGCCGGCCCATCCAGAGCACTGCAGCCCTTCCGAAGGCGTGCCGTGCACGCCAGGGGGGCCCCTCTCAATGGGCGACCTCGCTGAAGCGGCACTCTCGTATGACCGTGACGTTCACCTCTCCGGGGTACTCCAGTTCTCCCTCGATTTCGCGGGCGATATCCCTGGAGAGTTTCGCCGCGCTCTTGTCGTTGACCTTCTCGGCGTTGACCAGCACGCGGATTTCGCGCCCCGCCTGGATAGCATAGGCGTTCTGGACGCCCTCGTGGCGTCGGGCGAGGCTCTCGAGACGTTCCAGGCGCTTGATATAGCGTTCGAGGGTTTCCCTGCGCGCCCCCGGCCGACTCGCGCTGATGGTATCGGCAGCAACGATCAGGCCGGTGTAGACGGAGGTGGCATCAACGTCTTCGTGGTGGGCTTCGATAGAGTTTACGACTTCTTCCGGCTCGCCCCATCTGCGGGCTTCATCGGCCCCCAGCAAGGTATGGGAGCCCTGCTGGTCATGATCGAGGGCCTTTCCGATGTCGTGCAGCAGCCCACATCTCTTGGCGAGCTGCGCCTGAAGGCCGAGCTCGCTGGCCATTATGCCGGCCAGGCGGCCGACCTCCAAGGAGTGCTGAAGCACGTTTTGCCCGAAACTCGTGCGGAACTTCAGCCGACCGAGGAGCTTCTTCAACTCGTCCCGGATGGAGGGCAACCCCATTTCGTAGCAGGCCTCGTTGCCTGCATCCGTGATGATGCGCTCCACCTCTTCGGAGGCCTTATCCACCACTTCCTCGATCCTGCCCGGATGGATTCGCCCGTCGGAAACGAGCCTTTTCATGGCGAGGCGGGCCGCCTCGCGCCGCACGCTGTCGAAGCTGCTCAGAACCACCACGCCCGGGGTATCGTCCACGATCACGTCCACCCCGGTGGCCTTTTCGAAGGCTCGTATGTTACGCCCCTCTCGGCCGATAATGCGTCCTTTCAGCTCATCATTGGGCAGCTCGATGGTGCAGATGGTGGCCTCGATGGTAGCTTCGGCGGCGCAGCGCTGGATGGCATCCACCAGGACGACCCTGGCCTTCCCGTCGGCCGTCTCGTTCGCGCGGGCCACCTTCTCGCCTATCATCTCCACGCAGTCTTGCTCTACCTCCCGCTTTATCCGCTCAAACAGAACCCTGCGCGCATCTTCCCGCGAGAGGCCGCTAATGCGGTAAAGCTCTTGTCTCTGACGGTTGACAAGCTCGTTTAGTTCAGCCTCGTGCTCGGCCAGGCGTGTTCGGTTCTCAGAGAGGTTCTTTTCGGCCGCCTCGAGGTGCTTTTCCTTCCTGACGAGCATCTCCTGTTTCTTCTCAAAGCCGTCTTCCCTTTTCTGGAGTCGGCGTTCGGCATCGCGCAGTTCTCTTCTGGTCTGCCGGGTCTCCTTCTCGAAGTTCTCGCGCAGCCCAATGACTTCCTGTCGCGCCTCGACCTCCGCCTCCTTGCGCAGATGCTCGGCCTCGTATCGAGCATGCTCCAGGATTTCGTCCCTTCGCCTTTCGGCATTCTGCTGGATCGTGCCGGCATGTGCCTTGCGAAGAAAGTAGCCCGCAACCAAG
>JAUWZH010000059.1 GCA_030615435.1 Candidatus Brocadiaceae bacterium
GGTGCTCCTGGTCTTCCTGGTGGCCGGGCTTGCCCTGGTCAGCCAGCACCGCAAGATCGAGCGCCTCCAGCGGTACGTTGCTGAGCTGTAGGAAACCATCGCGGAATCTCCCGCGGGAGGGCCCTCCATCCACTCCGCCAGCCGGTGAAGCCCGCCGGCCAGGAGTGCGCAGGCGAGGGATCGCTGAGTGCCGCACGATCGGAAGCCCATCCCCTGCCGTGGCTTATTGACGGCTGCGGTGGCTTCTGCTATAAGTTCGCCTGTGCCGCTGGGGTGGCCTGAGATGGTCAGACTGGGCCTTCCCGTTGTGGCTTCCCGGTCGGAGGCGGAGAATCGTGGAATCTTTCACCGTGCGAAGCGGCTCCCGCACGGAGTTCATTGATATCACTTCCAGGGTAGAGTCGGTGGTGCGGGAAAGCGCTGCGGGGGAAGGGCTGTGCTGCGTCTACGTGCCTCACACCACGGCGGGCGTGACGATCAACGAGAACGCGGACCCTACCGTGCGCCGGGACGTGCTGATGGAACTGGACAGGGTGATCCCGCTCGAGGACGGTTATGCGCACGCGGAGGGCAACAGCGCCGCTCACATCAAGTCTTCCCTGGTGGGGCAGTCGGTGACAGTCCCGATCTCCGGCGGCAGGCTTGCGCTCGGGACCTGGCAGGGGATTTACTTCTGTGAATTTGACGGGCCGCGCTCGCGTCGGGTCTATGTGACGATCAGGTAGGGCATACCCCCCATGCACAGTGACCTCGTTGGCGAGGAGCAGGCTGGAGCGGAGAAGGGGGCCTTTCCGCCTGAGCGCGTCCAGTGGTCGGTGGGTGAAGGATTCGTCCTGTTCGCCGTGTTCCTCCTGATTCACCCGCTTTTCGCTCCCCTTGGGCTGTTGCTCGGGGGTTGGGATGGCGGTTGGGCCTTGCAGGTGGTCGTGAGCAACGCCGCCGTGCTGACGGTCGTCTACTTCTTCCTGAGGCGGCGCATCGGCGGCAGCAGGGAGGCTGCCGATGCGATCGGGTTGCGCGTGTGCAGTCTGCTGCCGGCGCTGCGGCGAGCAATGGCGCCGCTCGCGGCGGGGTTGGCGGCGCTGCTGGCGTGGGCGGTGCTGCAGAGCCAGTTGGTGAGTCGCCTGGAGCTGGAGTTTTCCGAGCAGGAGGCGGTACGCTTGATTCGCGAGCGGGCCGGGGCGGACGCTCTTCTTGAAGTCGGCCTTCTGGTGTTTCTGGGCGTAGCCGTGGTGCCGCTGGCCGAGGAGTTGGTGTTTCGCGGCCTGTTGTACCTGCCGCTGCGCAGGCGGTTGGGCGGTATTGCTGCCGCGCTTGCCGTATCGGCGGTCTTCGCTGCGATACACCTCCATCCGGCCGGTCTGGGTCATCTGTTCATACTGGCGCTCATGTTCACCTGGCTCATGGAGGCCACCGGCACCATCATCGCCCCCATCCTCGCGCACGGAGCCCACAACGCCTGCATGATTGCAGTGATTCTGGCGGGCAGCGGAGGCACGTGATGGCGGCCCTGTTACTGCGTGCAAACGTGCGAGTTCTACCGGTGCGCTGGCGCAGAACGCCTTGGGTGCGGGCGAGGATGTTCGTGCTCCCGCGCTGCCACCCGTGCGACGGGGAGCCACGCGGCGTCTCGCCGGAGCCCACCGGCTGCCGGGATGTTCCCTGTGCGCGGTTCGGTAAGCCCTGAGACTAAGGGAGACCTCCGATGGTGCTTCCGGTAGAAGAGCAGATGGAGAGGATACGGCGGGGAGCCGCCGATATCCTGCCCGAGCAGGAGCTGATAGAGAAACTGAAGCGCTCCAGAGAGAGCGGAAAGCCCCTGCGGGTCAAGCTGGGGCTCGACCCGACCGCCCCTGACATCCACATCGGCAACGCCGTGCCCCTCCAGAAGCTGCGCACTTTCCAGGACCTGGGCCATCACGCCGTTCTGATCATCGGAGACTACACGGCCACCGTCGGGGACCCGAGCGAGCAGAACACCATGCGCCCCCAGATCTCGCACGAGGAGGTAATGGCCCACGCCAGGACCTACCTGGATCAGGTGGGCAAGATCGTGGACCTGGAGGAGGCCGAGCTGGTGATGAACGGCGACTGGTTCTCCAAGATGAGCTTCGCCGACGTGATTCAGCTCGCCTCCAGGCTGACCGTGGCGCGCTGCCTGGAGCGGGATGATTTCCGAAATCGCCTGGATCAGGGCCGGCCCGTGGGGCTGCACGAGATGCTCTATCCCCTTATGCAGGCCTACGACTCGGTGATGGTCAGGGCCGACGTGGAGATCGGAGGCACGGACCAGATTTTCAACATCATGCTCGGGCGCGAACTCCAGCGCCAGATGGGTCAGGAACCCCAGGTGGCCGTCACCAACCCCCTGCTGGAAGGGCTGGACGGCACCGAGAAGATGTCGAAGAGCAAGGGTAACTACATCGGCATCTCGGAGGACCCCGTCGTCATCTTCGGAAAGGCCATGAGCATCCCAGACGAGTTGATGGAGAAGTACTTCATCCTCGCTACCGACCTGTCCCTCGGGAGGATACGGGAGCTGCTGTCGGAGGAAAGGCATCCCCGGGAGACGAAGGCGGCCCTGGCCTCTACCATCGTCCGGAGGTATTACGACGAGGAAGCCGCGCGAGCTGCCGCGGAGGAGTTCGACCGGGTTTTTCGCGAGGGACAGCTTCCCACCGACATCCCCGAGGTGCGCATTCCTGCCGATGAGCTGAGAGAAGGACGTATTTGGGTGGTGAAACTGCTCAAGCTCGCCCGTTGCGCCACTTCCAGCAGCGAGGCCCGGCGGCTCATCGAGCAGGGCGGGGTGAGCCTGGGCCCGGACGCCGACTCGCTTCAGATTATTCGGGATGGTAGCGCAGACGTCGAGGTCACGGACGGATGGGTCCTCAAGGTCGGAAGGCGGCGCTTCTTCCGGGTGCGGAAATAATGAGGGGGCGTGGGGTTCCCGGTCAATGACGTGGTGGGGCCGAGCACGACTGGTGCTGCCCGCGGCTGGGCTTCATCAGTGGAAGACGGGGCGCAACAGCTCGGCGATCATCTGGAGATATTGGTTCAGGTGATGGCAGGCCGCCGAGCGGAAGAGGATGACCAGAACGGCGCCGCCCGAAAGAAATGGGCCGAAGGGCATCACGTGCTGCCCCTTGAGAAACAACAGGGGGAGGCCGTAGAGAAGCCCGAAAAAAGGCGATACAAAGAAGGCCAGGACGACTACCTTCCAGCCCACAAACGCCCCCACCATCGCCATCAACTTGACGTCGCCGAAGCCGATGGCTTGCTTGCGAAAGATGAGGGCGCCGATCATGGCGAACACCAGCACGAGCGCTCCGCCCGACATCGCGCCAACGGCGGAGCCGATGAGGCCGTCCAGGTGGTGCGCGCCCGTGAGCGAGCGAAACGTGTGGTAGGGTTCGCTCCCGACGTGCATCTCCGGCAGCAGAAGGCCTGCCAGAAGCCCCCCCAGTAAGCCGAAGGCGGACACCTCGTCCGGAATGATGAGAAAGTCAATGTCCACCGCACTCGCCACCACGAGCAGGGCTATCAGCAGGCCCATCACGATCACCTGCCCGGCGGCGCCCTCCTGCCGGGTTCCCTGGAGGAGGTACAGGGCGGCGAACAGCAGGCCGGTGAGGCATTCCACGACGGGATAGCGCCAGGAGATCGGGGCCCCACAGTCGCGGCACCGGCCCCGCAGCACCAGGAAGCTCAACAGGGGGATGTTGTCGAGGGAGCGGATGGAGCTCTTGCAGCGTGGGCAGAGCGAACGCCGGGGTTTCGTGATGCTCATTCCCCGGGGAATGCGCCAGATGCAGACGTTCAGGAAGCTGCCCACGGCGCATCCGAACACGAAAACCAGCACGGCAACCGCGCTTTCCACCACACCGATGGCAGCAACCGTCAAGGCATTTTTCCTCCTGATCGGACCGGTCGGCAGGCCGCCAACAGTGATGTATCCGGATGATGCCGCCCGGGTCTTTCCCCAGGCCCGGGTTCTGCACGTTCCGCGGTCCATGACGGCCTGCCGAGGGAAGACCATAACCTGAAGTCTCGCCCGATTGCAAGCGTCTCGCCTCAGCGATGCGGCAGCTCCTCGGGGCGTGGAACGCAGTTCACCGGGCGGGAGTCCCGGCTTGAGCGGTTCTCCGAACCGGCCATCTTGCGGGCCCTCCTGATCCTGGGATTGACGGCCGGGCGTGCCGGCAATGTTCGGACGGCCTGCAAGGTGCGCCGGCCTGTGAACGGCACGGGTGCAATCCGAAGGTTTTCTTGCCGGCTTTTTCGACTGGCCCTTGAAAAAAATGTGTGCATTGCTCCACAATATGTTGACGGGTCTTGAGTTTTGCTATACAATATGCGACAGGAGTGCCTCTTAGGAGTGGCACGGGGATGGAATACGTTTTCCGGCGGTTCTATAATACAGCGGGGTGACGTCCTGCCGACCTGCAAGGGGATTGGGGTGCCAGCAGAGGAATCCGACCAGCGCAAGCGCAGCAAAGCGGTCATCTACGTGGAGGATGCCCTGATTCTGCTCTCGATCGGACTGTTGTTCTGGCTCGGGGTGCTGAACCGCCGAGAGACTTGGGCTCAGGTCGCAATGATCCCTGTGCTTGGCATGCTGTTGATTGTCCTTG
The DNA here is from genome assembly GCA_030615435.1 of Candidatus Brocadiaceae bacterium. Lineage (GTDB taxonomy): Bacteria > Planctomycetota > Brocadiia > SM23-32 > SM23-32 > JAUWZH01. Next base: position 4,635 of record JAUWZH010000059.1, read on the forward strand.
TGCGTCGGGTGCGCCGGGTGCACCGGGTAATGCGCGGTAGGAAGTGACGGGGCGAAGCCGCCTCAGAAAGTGAGGAAAGGTCATGTATGCGGCTCTTGGAGAGGTCGTTTTCTCGACCTGGCAGGGCGTCTTGCTGATCCTGCTGTGCTTTGGGTCGCTGCTCATTGCGCTGTATTGTCTTCTCTTCATGGTGCCGCTGAAGAGCTTTGTGAACAGGATCAACCTTCTGGGCGGAGGTGTGCGGGGGATTCGCGCCTACGTGGACGGCATGCGAAGCGAAAACGAGGAGAGAATCGCGGCCCTGGAGGACCTTCTGCACGAGCAACTGAGCGCCCTGCGCGCCGAGATGGAAGGGGGAATTGAGTCCGGGGCGGCGAGCAGCCGGCAGGCTGAGGCCCACATGCAGCAGCTTGAACGGACCGTTCAAACCCTTCGGGCTGAGCTGGGCAACAGTACTGCTGAGCTCAGGAAACTCCCGGCCAGCCTCGACACGTTACGTCGCCAGTTGGGGGAGGTGAGGAATGACTTCGAGGTCCTCGAAGCACAGTTGGCCGGCTCGGTCCGCAAGCTGGTCGCCGACTCCTACCAGCAGATCGAAGGTACGGTTCTGAGTGCCCTGGGGACGGTTCAGGACGAAATGCTGCGGGGGTCGAGCGAGCTGCTCGCTTCACGCGAGCCGAAGCCGCACGGAGGCCCGAGGTCGGCCAGCCGGTTCGGCGAGCGCGGACTGAAGAGCCCACGCCTGCGCGGTTCGAGAAAGATCATACCTGCGGCGCCGCTGTTTCCAGACGTGAACAACGAGGCCGGGAAGGCCGACTCGCACGCCGAGCGGCCGGGCGCCGAGGTGCAGGAGACGAACGAGCCAAGCACTTCCCCAGATAGGGGCACCGGCCGGCCGCTTCCGTCCCACGAAAGGTAGGCGCGACCCCCCAGCGGCGCGGCAGGGAGCGCTGTAGGCCACGCTAGTCCTCAAAGTACCGGTAGCAGGTGGCAGAGGTCAGGGACAGCAGGGCAAAGCACAAGGCCTGAACCCCACGGTCTAAGTCCTCCATGGTGTCAGCCTGGAAGGTGTAGATGATGGCCAGCAGCGCGAAGAGCATGATCAGGGCGCCGACGATGATCTTTCCGGTGCTTCGTACCCGCATGGGGATAGCCTCCGTCGTTGTGATCGCACAATGCCAAGGGGCATCCATCCGCTTGGTCTCACGGACGAGAGTTTAGGATGCCGTCCCTCACGTGTCAAGTGCTGTGCACGGGCGGACTTCAGGCCAGACCCCGTCTGCGCCGGATCAGGAAAAAGCCGTTTTCCACCTCGCGAGCCGTGCGGGCTCGTTCCTCGGGGTCTTTCGAGAGGCACTTCATCATGAGTTGTTCGAGTTCCGGGTCGCAGTATTGTTCCATACGTGAGGGAGGGAGCGGATGCACGTTCAAGCTGCGGGTCATCCGCTGCTCCGGCAACCGTCCCGCAAACGGCTTGTGGCCTGTGATCAGTTCGTACATGACCACCCCGAACGAATAGATATCGGTAGCGGGGGTGTACATCCATTTCTTGATCATCTCTGGGGCCATGTAGCTGGGCGTGCCGGCGCGTCCCCTCAGCACTGAGGAATCCACCGGGATCGTCAGCCCGAAATCAATGAGCTTCACGGTTGCTTCCGGGGTGAGCAGGATGTTGCTCAGACATATGTCGCGGTGCATCAGGTCCAGGGAGTGAAGATAGCTGATGGCGGATGTGATTTGGCCTAGGATATCGAGCAACTCGTTTTCTTCCTCCTCGTTGCTGCATCGGCCGATGTAGTGCCCCAGCTTCGATGGCACGTACTCCATGGCGATCCAGTAACCCTTTTTCTTGGCGAGTTCGCCGCATTCGAAGCACTTCACGATGTTCGGATGGTCCAGCCGCGACAGAAGATCGCCTTCCCACCTGGTGGAGAGATTGTTGTCGAGGCGCTTGGCTATCCTGCTGCCCGCCGCAGTCAGGAGCTTGAGGACCACCAGTTGCTGTCTCTTTGTGTCGTAGGCTTTGAAGATATCGGAGAATGAACCGGCGAATATCTGCTCTTCGAGCTCGTAGCCTCTGACGCGGGTCTCGCCAATCAAGGCCGATCGCAGCCAATCCAACATGCTCTCTTGCCCCTGCTGTAGAGGTCGTTCGGACTGTATGATCCCTGTGCTCATCGCGCCGTCTCCGGCGCTGGCGCCTGCGGCCAATGCGCCACGGGACGCCGCTAGTTGCCTGCGGTCGGATATCCTTCCACTTCACTGAGTGGCAAGGTTCGTTCCGTCTCGTCCGGGAACTTGACGTTCACCATCTGCTCTATGATCTGATAGCCCATTACCACACCGGTCCCGAGGGGCGTCCTGACCGTGGCTCCGCGGTGCGGCAGGGCCTTCTTCAGCTCGGCGTAGAGTGTGTTCTCGAACTTCAAGCAGCATTTCAGCCTTCCGCACCGTCCGCTGATCTTGGCGGGGTCGAGGGTGGACTTCTGACTCTTGGCCACCTTCATGGGGACGGGCTTGAGGATTCTGAGAAAGGTGCGGCAGCAAAGCCCCCGTCCACAGGGGCCGTAATCTCCGAGCAGCCGTGCCTCATCCCTCACCCCGATCTGGCGCATCTCGATGCGACAGCGATAGCGTTTGGCCAGGTCCTTCACAAGGGCCCTGAAGTCCACTCTCCCGTCGGCGAGGAAGAAGAAGATTATCTTGTTTCCCCCGAACAGGTGTTCCACCTTCGCCAGCTTCATCGGCAGGTTGTGCTTCGCTATGAGCTGCCTGCAAACCTGAAACTCCTCTTTCTGCCTGCCCTCGACAATGTCTCTTTCCTTGCGTGCGTCCTGTTCAGTGGCCTTGCGCAGTATCTCTCCACACAACTCGGGGACGTCTCCCTGCTGTGGCGCAGATACCATCGTGCCCCACTCAAGTCCGCGGTCGGTGCGAACGATAACCGCCTCCCCCTCCCGGAGTTCCTCGGAGGGGGCCGCGAAATAAGACACCATATCGTTCACGCTGTAGCGAACAGCAGCGCACAGTCCCATCGCGAAACCTCAACCCGCATGACGAATCATAGCAATGATACCACGTGCAATTCTACGACGAATCTCCTCCCGAGTCAACGAATTCGGCGTCTTGTGCCCTTCGCAGCTTCTGTTCTCCGTGTGGCAGGAGCCGGGCAGGGCCTCGGGACCGGCAAACCCATGCCGGCACGGTCCACCTGCCCGAAGCTTGACGTGCCGGGTCGCGACAGATACATTGGATGCCCCAGAACCCGAGCGGCAGGGGACTATCCGTGCGATACGAGGCAGTCATCGGCCTGGAGACGCACGCCGAGCTGCTCACCGAGAGTAAGCTCTGGTGCCGGTGCGGCACCCGGTTCGGCGAGCCGCCCAACACACAGACCTGCCCGGTCTGCCTGGGGATGCCGGGGGTGCTGCCGGTGCTCAACAAGCGAGCCTTCGAACTCGCCCTCAAGGCCGCCCTTGCCCTGCATTGTGTGATCAACCGGGAGACCTTCTTCGACCGCAAGAACTACTACTACCCCGACCTGCCGAAGAACTATCAGGTCTCCCAAAACTACTGCAACCTCGGCCGGGACGGCTATCTGGAGATGTCGGCGGACGGCGGCATCAGGCGCGTCGGCATCTGGAACGTGCATCTTGAGGAGGACGCCGGCAAGAACATCCACGTCGAGTCTCCCGGCGCAGATTACAGTCTGGTGGACTTGAACCGCGCAGGCGTGCCGCTCCTGGAGGTCGTAAGCGCCCCCGACATGCACAGCGTCGAAGAGGCCGAGGCCTTCATGCACACCCTGCGCCGCCTGTTGCTTTACTGCGAGGTCTCGGACTGTAAGATGCAAGAGGGGTCGCTGCGCTTTGAGGCCTCCGTCAGCCTCCGCCGACCCGGGGAGGAAAAGCTCGGCAGCCGCGTCGAGATCAAGAACCTGAACTCCATCAAGGCGGTGACCAGGTGCCTCGCCTACGAAATCGAGCGACAGAGCCGCCTCCTGCGGGAGGGCGGCGCCGTGGAGATGGAAACGCGTCTCTGGGACGAGGCGGGTGGGCGCAGCGAGCGCATGCGCTCCAAGGAGCGGGCGCAGGATTATCGCTACTTCCCCGAGCCGGACCTGGTGCCGTTCGTGGTGGACGAGGGGTGGTTGGAACGGGTGCAGGCCGAGGTGCCGGAGCTCTCCCTCGGGCGGCGCAGGCGCTTCGTGCGGGACCACGGACTGAGCGAATATGACGCTCGGGTGCTTACCGAGGAGCGGGCGGTGGCGGACTACTTCGAGGCGTGCCTGGCGGCCCACAACGAGCCAAAGAGCGTCGCGAACTGGATCATGAACGAAGTGCTGGCCATCCTCAACGAGCGGAAGGTCAGCATCGCCGAGTTCGAGGTCCCACCGCAGCGCTTCGCCGAACTGATCGAGGCGGCGGACAAGGGGAAGGTCACGGCGGCTGCCGCGCGCGAGATACTCGGCAAGATGATCGAAACCGGCAAGAACGCCGCCACGTTGATCGAAGAGACAGGAGCGGAGACGATCGGGCAGGAAGAGGACCTGGCGCCCATCGTCGAGCAGGTCCTCGCCGAAGCCCGGAAGGCGGTCCAGGATTACCTCGGCGGCAAGAAGAAGGCCATCGGCGCCCTGCTCGGTCAGGTGATGCGGCTCACTGGCGGCAAGGCCGATCCGAAACTGGCAAGGGAGATCCTGCTGAACAGGCTCGAAGAGATGGCCCGGCAGCCCTGAGGGCAATGGCGCGATACCTCACCGAGAAGCTCCCCGGACATAGACGTGGCGTTCCCTTACGATTCGCTATAAGGCTCCTGCGTGCAAGAACAGGTGCACGGGTGGTGGCGAATGTTATCAAATCCGCCCCGGGGCGCGAATGAGAATCTCCTCCAACATGTATTGATGGTCTTGGGGGCAATGTGCGGCTGACAAGAAGCAACGTAATTTTGCTGCTAATCCTGCTCATAGGCTTATTCCTGCGCATCTACCATTTGGGACATGAAAGCATATGGGTAGACGAAGCATACTCAATCAGATGCGCCGGGCTGTGCCTTCCTGAGCTGTTTGAAGAGATCGCTGGGAAAGACAAGCACCCGCCCCTATATTATGTCATCCTGCATACCTGGGTTGGTTTGTTTGGCGACTCCGAATTCTCCGCAAGGCTTCCGTCTGCCATATTTGGTTTTCTCTGCCTTCTTATGATGTATAAGGTCGGTAGCCTTATGTTCGACAGAGAGGTTGGCCTCCTAAGTTGCATGGTATTGGCGTTGTCGCTGTTTCATGTTCGATATTCGCAGGAGGCCAGGATGTATAGTCTAATGGCTCTTCTATTCTTGGTGTCTATCTATTACTTCATTAGACTGCTTGAGGAGGGAAGCATCGTCTCCTTGTTAGGCTATATCTTATCCACCAGTCTCCTGATGCATACTCATTACTACGGGCTGTTTATGGTTGCGGCGCAAAATGTGTATGTCGTTACGCTCTTTTTGTTCTCGAAGGGGATTCCCCATTTCAGTCTGAAAAAGTGGGTTTGGCTGCAAGTTGTGTTAGCTTTGTTGTTTGCTCCATGGGCGGCAGTTCTTGTCGGCCAGTTCCTGAGTCAGCAACAGGCTTTCTGGATCGCGCGGCCTTCCGCAAACTGGATAATAAGTTGTTTTAGAGCGTACTCGGGGGGTAGCCGGGTCTTGTTGCTGGTCTTCCTTATGGTATCGCCCTTTTCAGTGCTAACGTATAGAAGACTGTGCGGGAAGGCCGAGTGGCACAACCTCTTTGGGTCGCTTGAGGCGCATCAGTGGAACGTTCGTTTGTCAAATCTGAGGGGCGTGTTGTTGTTAGCGATGTGGCTGCTGACGCCTATCATTCTGCCGTATGTAGCTTCACAGTTCTTGACGCCGTTCTTCCTGACTAGGTATACAATTGGGGCGTCATTGGCTTTTTACTTCTTGGCAGCCATGGGAATAGCAAGTTTCAAGAACAGGTACGTTAGGTTGTCTGCGGTTCTGGTCGTAGTTGCCTGTTCTTTAGCGAGCATGGGGAGCTATTATACGAAAGGGACTAACACAAACTGGAGGGACGCGATCAATGACGTGGAGAGGGATGCCGAACAAGGTGATTTGTGTCTGATTAAGGCGGTGTGGTACAATGGGGTAGTGCTGCTCACGGAGTACTATGGCGAAAAGGCCGATTTGGTGAAGAAACAGTTTCCGGTGGGGCGTGAGGATGGTAGTGAGGAACAGTTGAGGGAGGAACTCCTCACCACTGTGAAGGGGCATGATAGGGTATGGGTCATAGTCTCCAAGCCGCATCGCTATGCCGCGCTCGTAGCATTTGTCAAGAGCTGGATGCTAGAGTCGTACCACTTGTGCTCCGAGAGGGAGTATTTTGGCGTAGCGACATTTCTATTCGAGAAAAACAGCGCGCGGTGAAGAGGGGCGGGACGGTTGGAACAACGGTCGGGGCATCGAAGGACACGGTTACAATATGGGGAAATGGCAGGTGCATCTCTACTGCCCCCCGCAAAGCCGTCGTCGAAGCCTACATGCATGAGGGCTGCGGCAGCATTGCGGCCGTGCTCTTCCCGGCGGGGGGCGATTGCGCCTGCTTCTACGGGATTGCCTAGGCGGGCGTATTGGACCTGTACCACTCGATTGTATTCTTGAGCCC
>JAUWZH010000247.1 GCA_030615435.1 Candidatus Brocadiaceae bacterium
CCGCTCGCAGGCTCGTCACGCCGATGCTGCTGCCTGCGGGGCTCGCGTTGCTGCTGCTGGTGGCACAATATGTAGAGTGGCCTGTCGGCGTCCTGAAGCTGGTCAGTCCCGGCGCAGCACAGTTCTACGAAGACGCCGCTGCTTCGAGCGGAGCGGAAGGAACGACCGTCGGGTTTTCGCCTTCGCTGTATCGCCATGCCACGCGCGAGGCCTTGATCCGCCTCTCCGCCTATGTCGCCCTGTTTCTGGCCACGTGCGCGTACGTGAGGGAGCGCAACCACATCAGCAAGATCGCCGGCTGGATAGTCGCCGTCGGCTTTGCCGTTTCGCTTTTTGGGATAGTGCAGAATCTCTCGGGGACGAGGCAGCTCTACGGGTGGCGTGAGTTGACTTACGGGGGTGCCCTGTTCGGTCCCTTTGTCTCCAGGAACCAGTTCGCGAGCTATGCGGGCATCTGTCTCTTTGTGGGCCTGGGGCTGCTGCTGGCACATGGGGCGCATGCTGCCGGTTCGGTGAGGCGGTGGAAGGAAGGTCTGCAAAGGGTTTTGAGCGGGCGTGCGCATCGGGATTTCCTCACAGCGTTCGCAGTGGGGCTCATAGGTGCTGCGCTCATCTGGTCCCTCTCGCGGGGAGGCATCCTCTCGGTCCTTCTTTCCTTTGCAGGGGTTTTCGTGGCCGTTCGTTTGGCTGGCCTTGTCCGCGGCAGGCAGATGTACGTTGTGGCAATAGGACTGGTGATCGTGGGTTGGGTGACCTATCTCGGTTGGGGGCCCGTGGTCAAGCGGGTCTCCACGCTCAATGAGGTGGCACGAGATCCGCTGGCGACCTGGCGATGGACGATGTGCTTCGACGCATGCCGCATGGGCCTGAGTTTCCCCCTCCTCGGAACGGGCGCAGGGACATTCCTCTCCGTCTACCCCTTCTACCGAACCCTTCCCACCGATGCTGTGACTGTCAGCCCGCATAACGAATATGTTCACGTGTTTGCGGAAACCGGGTTTGGCGGACTTGCTGTTCTTCTGCTGGCCATGGTTCTCCTGTATGGAAGGGTGATTCGAGGGCTGCTGGTCAGGCATTATCCTTTCGCGCGGGGTTTCCTGGCCGGAGGAGTGGGTGCGCTCCTCATGGTCACCATCCACTCGCTGGTGGACTTCCCAATGCGTTCCCCCGCTGTCGCGGCGACCATGGCGGTGGCGGCAGGGCTTCTGTATCGTGCCGCGACCATCGAGTCCGACAAGAAAAAGATGCTTGTCGCTGCTCCCGCCGGTATCGTCCGGAACCCTGGAGGGGGAGCCGCTGCCGCCGATCCTGCTGGACTGACCGGGAGTGAAACGCGTTCGGGAACGCAGGGCAGACCTTCTCGCAGGCGTCCGACCGGTCGGGCACGTCGCTGGCAGGTCCGTTTGGCGGTCCCTGCCCTGGTTGTCGTGGCCCTGCCGTGGGCATATCTCTGCAACATCGCTCTGAAGCCCCTTCGGGGTCAGTTGCTGGGCTGCACTATCGGCCGCGCCCAAAGGAATCTCACGCCCGATACTGACAACGTGCCAGCCTTCGCTGACGTCTCCGAGGAAAGCATCCGGAGATATTCGCCAGGTGATGCACAACTGTATGCACGCCTGGCGGATCTCTGCGGCGAGGCGGCAGCACAGGTCCAGGATCCCATGAAGCGCCTGAATCTGGCGGACAGGGCTCTCGAGCTTCGCATGACGGCTGCACGGCTCGAGCCCATGAATGCCGATCATCCATTTGGGATGGCCATGGCCTTTCTCGGATTCCGCCGCTTGGATTGGGCCCGGCTCCAGGCCGACCGGGCGTGCAAGCTCCTGCCCAACGATCCATGGGTTCGCGCCTACCTCGCTGAAGGGTTCATGGCTTATGGTCAGTCGGAGCTTGCAGGACATTACCTGGAGAAGGCCGAGCATCTGGCGGCGACGAGGGGGATCGAGGAGGTGCAGCCTCTCATCGCCCGCGTTCGAGGAAAGCTGGAAGGAGTTGCCGCACCTTGACCACATGCCGCGCGTGGTAGAAGCGTATTTGCTGGGAAACATGAACTGCACTCAGATAGCCGATGAATCTCGCTTGAACAAGGCGCGTTTGCTTACCCCCTATAGCACTGGTGGTGTCTGTGGACGAAGCATCTGCAAATAGGATCGCGGTCGAAGAGGGAAAGAATCCCGCCCTGTCCGAGGCGGCAGTGGAGGTTCCTTCCCAGACCGTAATCGAACCCCGCAAAGGCTGGCTCTCGATCAACTGGCGGGAAATATGGAGGTACCGCGAACTCCTTTACTTCCTCACCTGGCGAGACGTAAAGGTACGGTACAAGCAAACGGTGCTGGGTATTCTTTGGGCCTTTATCCAGCCCTTTCTGAAGATGATAGTGTTCAGCGTCATTTTCGGCAGGCTGGCCAAAATGGACTCCGAGGGATTCCCTTATCCCATATTCGTCTACGCCGGGCTTCTGCCCTGGCAGTTCTTTGCCAGTTCCTTGAGCCGAAGCGGCCAGAGCGTTGTCGGAAGCGCGAACCTTATCACGAAAGTCTATTTTCCTCGCCTCATAATCCCTCTCTCTTCAGTCGGGGCTTGTCTCGTTGATTTCGCCGTTTCATTCGTCATTCTCGTGGGTCTCATGCTGTATTACGGCATCGTTCCTACCCTGGCTACCATTATGGTGGTGCCGCTGGTCCTCTTTACCATCTTCACCGCGCTCGGCGTCGGCACATTCCTCAGCGCGCTGAACGTGGCATACAGAGACTTTCGTCACACGATACCTTTCCTGGTGCAGATCTGGATGTTCGCCACCCCTGTGATATACCCGGTCAAGATTGTTCCGAAGAGATGGCAATGGCTCCTTTGCCTCAATCCGATGTCAGGCATCGTGGACGCCTATCGCTCTGCCATACTCGGCAAGCCTTTCGCATGGGACAACCTCGGCATATCGCTATCAGTGGCTACGGCGGCTTTCCTCATTGGGCTTTTCTATTTCCGAAGGCTCGAAAGGCAGTTTGCGGACATAGTGTAGAGGTACCCCATGCCGACCCCCGCAATCAAAGTCGAGAACCTCTCCAAACGCTACCGCATCGGTGCGCGGGAGAACAACAAGACCTTCCGTGAAGCCATTATGGATGTGGCCGTTACGCCTTTTCGCAGGCTGAAAAGTTTTGGGCGCTCTTCCCACCGTGAGGAAGACTCAATCTGGGCGCTGAAGGATGTGTCTTTCGAAGTTCAGCCCGGCGAGGTGCTGGGGATCATCGGCGCGAACGGCGCGGGCAAGAGCACCTTGCTCAAGATCCTCTCTCGCATAACCGAACCGACCGAGGGCCGGGCAGAAATCAACGGCCGCGTGGCGAGCCTGCTGGAGGTAGGAACAGGTTTTCACAGCGAGCTCACAGGCCGGGAGAACATCTACCTCAGCGGTGCCATTCTTGGTATGAGCAAGAAGGAAATAGAGACGAAGTTCGACGAAATAGTGGATTTCTCCGGAGTTGAGAAGTTCATGGACACTCCGGTCAAGCGTTACTCCAGCGGCATGCGCGTCCGTCTCGGCTTCGCCGTCGCTGCGCACTTGGACCCTGAGATACTGCTGGTGGATGAGGTGCTGGCAGTGGGGGACGCTGCGTTTCAGAAGAAATGCCTCGGCAAAATGGGCCAAGTGGCCAAAGGCGGCCGGACGGTACTGTTCGTAAGTCATAATATGCCAGCTGTTATCGGGCTCTGTGAACGGGCGGTTCTTCTTGATTCAGGTAAGATTGTAACGGAGGGCGACACACAACAAGCCGTGGAAAACTATCTGTCTAATCGCGGGGGCTCGATGGCAGAGGTGGTTTGGGATTTGAATGAAGCACCTGGGGACCATATCGCCAAACTGAGGGCAGTCCGGATTCTCAATAGCGATGGTTATATTGCCTCCGATCAGTTTTTGTCCAAACATATTACTTTGGAGGTGGAGTTTTGGTGTCTGGAGGCGGGCGTAAGGCTTAACCCGGCATTTCATCTGTACAATTCTTTGGGGGTCTGTGTTTTTGCGACAGGCAATTTAGAGGATGATACATGGGGTGATGCTCTTTATAGGCCGGGCCTTTACCGCGCTAATTGTGTTATTCCAGGCAACTTTCTTAACGATGGCGTGTATCATGTTTCGGCGATCATTGTCAAAGATGTTACGTTACCAGTGGCACG
>JAUWZH010000366.1 GCA_030615435.1 Candidatus Brocadiaceae bacterium
GGCTCGAGCGGGCACAGCACAGGCTGAATTTCCGCAGCCACAGCGCCATGCACAAGGCGATCTCGGTGGCCACCGGGATCAGCTACTGCAGCATCCACAAGGCTCTGAGCGGCAAGAGGAAGGCCAAAAGGATACAAGTCCAGATCAAGCTCTGCCTGGATCGGTGGCTGAAGAAAGCCGAACGCGGCGAGCAACTCGAGGTCAGTGACAGACACAGAGGCGTGCCCGTCGAGGAGATGTGCAGCCTGATGCCGCGTCTCCAGCAAGCGTTCGCGACGAAGGAGGCCATCTACAGGGCCATCTCCAAACGCACGGGGGCGCGGCCGGGTTCGATCAGGCGTTACTTCCAGAACGACGGCCTGTTGAAGTTCGCCCCCCTTTCGGTCTACCGGGTGGCAAAAGAGATACTGCAGTCGGCGCCGCAGGTCTCCTCCCCACAATCGGCTGCCCCGCATGCCGAGGAGGGAAGGGGTGTTTCCCGCATCGCCAGCAAGGCCGAGAACGCTCTGCGCAAATGGTACGGGCGCAGAGACGACGCGGAACTGGAAAGAGAGTTCAAAGACCTGCGGCGCACCCTCATCGTAACGCTCAAGCAACGGCGCAGCGGCGCCGTAGCGCGGAGATGAGGGGGGGCGCGGCCGGCCCTGCTCACGTCCCTTCCTGCCAACTCGTCAGATAGGCTTTCTGGCGTCTCGTCAGGGTGTCAATCTCGATGCCCATCGTCTTGAGTTTCGCCTGAGCAACCCACGAGTCCACCTCCTCCGGGACGGAATAGACCCGGGGTGAGAGTTTCCCCCGATTCCGCAGCGCGTACTCCCCGGTAAGGGCCTGCAAGGCGAAGCTCATGTCCATCACGCAGGCGGGGTGGCCGCGGGCGGCGGCGAGGTTTATGAGGCGTCCCTCCCCGAGCAGGTAGAGGCGGCGCCCATCCTCCATGATGAACTCATCCACGTGCTCCTGCACGTTCCTGCGGATGTCCTCGGCCAGCTCCGAGAGGTCGTCAATGTTGATCTCGACGTTGAAATGGCCGGCGTTGGCGAGGAAGGCCCCGTCCTTCATCTTGCGGAAGTGCTCCCGTCTCAGCACGTCGGCATCCCCCGAAACGGTGATGAAGAGGTCTCCCCGGGAGGCGGCGTCCTTCATGGGCATCACCTGAAAGCCGTCCATTGCCGCCTCCAGGGCCCGCAGGGGGTCCACTTCGGTCACCACGACGTGCGCCCCCATCCCCTTCATGCGTCGGCTCACTCCCTTGCCGCACATGCCGTAGCCCGAAATTACCACGGTCCTGCCTGCCAGCAGCATGCCCGTGGCACGCAAGACGCCCTCCAGCGTGCTTTGCCCGGTGCCGTAGCGGTTGTCGAAGAGGTGCTTGGTCAGGGCGTCGTTGATTGCAAAGATGGGGAACTCGAGCACGCCGTCCTTTTCCATTGCCCGCAGCCGCATGACCCCGGTGGTCGTCTCTTCCATGCTGGCGAGGATGCCCGGGGCGAGGTCCCTGCGGTCCGTCAGGATGGTGGTCACCAGGTCGGCCCCGTCATCCATGGTCATACTCGGCCTCTGAGCCAGGGCGCTCCTGATGTGATCGTAATAGGTCTCATTGTCCTCGCCCCTGACGGCGAACACGGAGACGCCGTACTCCTCCACCAGTGCCGCCGCGACAGCGTCCTGGGTGCTCAGGGGATTGGAGGCGCAGAGCACCAGCTCCGCCCCTCCGGCCTTCAGGGTGCGCGCCAGATTGGCCGTCTCGGCGGTTATGTGCACAC
>JAUWZH010000345.1 GCA_030615435.1 Candidatus Brocadiaceae bacterium
GCTCCTTCGCGGGGGCGAGCCAGGGGCCGGGCAGGCCCTCCACCAGCGACTCCAGGCGCCCCGCGGCGCAGAGGTGAAGGAGGCGAAGCGTGGTGATCAGGGAACTCTCGCAGCAGTAGAACTCCCGATAGAAGTAATGGCCCGACTGCTCACCGGCGAATCCAATGCCGGGATCTGATTTCATGAGGGCTTTGACCTTGGCATGTCCCACGGGGACAATGAGCGGCTCGACTCCTCGGGCGCGGATGAAATCCAGTGCCTTCCTGCCGGTCACCATGCTGACGGCACACCGGTCCGAGCGGTGGCTCTGAAGAAGCTGTTCGAGCAAAGCCACCATCGTCTCGCTGCCGTCCATGATGTGTCCGTCGCCAAGCACGGCCACCGTTCGGTCAGCGTCTCCGTCGTAAGCGAAGCCGATGTCAGCGCCTTCCTGGACTACGCGATCCCGCAGCGGAATCACGTTCTCTAGGAGTGCCGGATTGGGATCATGGGACGGGAACCGGCCGTCGGGCTCGAAGTTCATCTGGATGGGCTCAATCCCGAGCGCGTCGCTGAGGCCGCGCCAGAGCAGCCCGCCGGTCCCGTTCCCGGGATCCACTACTACCACCAGCCCCCGGGCGTCGGGAAGGCCCGCGGCGCAAACCGCGTAGTTGAGATAATCTTCCTCAAGAAACAGGGACTTCTCCGGGGTTGCAATCGGGCCCGGGGAGGCAGCCGGACTGGAAGCGATCCAGCGGCGCAGCGCCTTCAGGCCGTTGCGTTCGCCGATGGGTTCGCCGCCGGCAGCCACAACTTTGAATCCGTTGAACTGCGCCGGATTGTGACTTGCGGTCACCATTACGGCCAGGTCGAATTCGTTCGTTTGACCCATGAGGTAATAAAGAAGCTCCACTGGACACAGATCCAGCGCGCCGACCTCGGCTCCCGCCGACCTGACTCCTCCTGCCAATGCCCCGCAAAGGGCCGGCGAACTCAGGCGGCAGTCCCGCCCCAGCGCCACACGCTTTGCCCCGAGCACCTCTACCAGAGAGCACCCCAGCATGTGAGCAAACCCTTCGTTCACCTGGTCCGGATACGTGCCCCGGATATCATTGGGCTTGAAGATTTGCCCGTCGAACCTCACGCAGAGTCCCTCCATCCCTCAGGCTGCCGTTTTGCACTCGAAGCACCAGTTGCAGACGATAAGCAAGGACCCTGCGAAGGGCCCCTTCTGCCGAATCGAAATGTGCACCGCGCAGCAAAAGGCCGACGAGCCACTAAGACCCGCCGGCCTGTTTGCCTGCGACAGAGATACTGACAGGCCAAGAATGTTCCTTATTTCTTGCCTTCAGCCTCTTAGGGCTTCTCGATGGTATAAACACCCGTGCGCACACGTGTGAATTGGGGTGATTGACCGAGAACAGCGCTGATCATATTCTTCGGGTTCTTGCTCCTGGTCTTGTAACCGACCTCTGAAAGCTGGCCTGCAACCTCCCCCGCACGCATGGGCTTCCCTGACTTGCTGAGGATCTCGGTTACAGCCTGTTGCAGGCTCTTGGCGCCGCGTTTCTGAGAAACCCTCCTGCGGATTTTCTTCCTCACGGTCTTCTTCCTAGCAGTCGCCGTCCTCGCACCCTCTTTTCTCCCTGTCTCTCCCTTGAGCTGAGCGATCACGCTCGCGAGGGCGTCCAGCTCGGCCGCAATCTGCTCTCTTTTCCGCCGCAGTTCTTTTACGGCTCCTTCCTCCTGCGCAATGAGCCTCGCAAGATTTGCGACAGTCTTGACATCTTTCGCCATTGCCTCTTCCTCCCTTCCAGTAGGTTAGCCAAGGTCCCGCAAGAAACACCAACATCTCCAGCTCCGGCAATATAATAAACCATTCAATAAAAGTATGCAAGTGAAATTTGGCTTTTTGTCAATTCTTGTTGCCTTGCGGATGCCGTTCATCCACTCCAAACAGGTTCGACGGTGCACGCAGCGGGCGCGTTCGGAAGCGACCGACGCCAATCGGGTATCCAATTACAGCACGTGCGCAAATGCCGACGGGCCCCCCGAAATACTGTAACAGGCATCCTCCCCTCACAAGAACCAATGAAGGGCTCTTGGTCCTTCCCTTCCGTAGCTGCGGGTGACGAGATTGCCGGTTGAGTGGCCGTGGAGGGAACGTGTGGCTGTCCTTCAACAAGCAATTGCCGACATTCTCGCCCGAGGCGTGACGGCTCGAGCAAGCCTTTCGCCGGCGATGCGAAGGAAACGGCAGGGATCCAGAGTAAGCCGGCTCAAAAGAAAGACACAAGAGCTGCCGCAGGTTCCAGACCCAATGAGGCAACCCTCATTTGAGTCCCTGCTCGATGGCGATGACGGCGTGCATGTCGAGGCGGTCGAGCC
>JAUWZH010000042.1 GCA_030615435.1 Candidatus Brocadiaceae bacterium
CCGCTCCATCCGAGGCGGGCAACCGGTAGTTAACACGACCAGGCCCGCCGCCCACCGCAGCCACGCGTTCATGCAGTACGGGGGCGGTTGGCTGACCAGCCCGACCACCGGGAAGGACCTGCTCTTGCAGCGGGCGATACATGACGGGACCAGCGGCCTGTCTGCTTCCCGGCTCTACCAGTTCCTCTGGTCCCTCCGTCCAGTGGCCGAGGTACCAAGCGGAAGCTCTCTGAGCGACGCAGAGACCCAGGTGCTCACGCGCCAGGCGGCGGTGAATCTGCTCGACATGCTCGATTCGGACGATGGGGTCACTCTGTGGGACGACAGCAGCAGCGGGAGGCTTTACTACGGCGTGGAGCCGACCCCCTACATCGCCGAAGTGGAAGCAGCCGTAGATACCTCCCTGCATCCTTTCATGCCGAATCCCGCAACCGGCAGCGTCACCACGGGAACTTCGGATCGCCTTGACAACACTTTCCCCGTTCCCGAGATCGCCTCCTGCTATTACAACGACAACAACCCCGCGAATGGCCTGTGGAACGTGGGAGAGGAAGTGTGGCTGGATCGCTGGGCGGTCGGGCTCAACAAGGGGATTTACAACGCGGGGGGGGACCCGCACGTCTACGCGGGCCCGCCGGGGGATCCCTGGACGACGCCTAACTGGACTCCGGGGGTACTGCTTGTTGCCAGCAACGATCCTCCCACGGGCTGGGGGAAGTACATCAAGCTGGTCAACCCGTGGAACGATCCCATTGACCTCACCAACTACAAGCTGGTCCTCCCCCCCGAGTATCCCGCCGGCAGTGGACAGAACAGGCTGCGCAAGTGGGTCTTCGACGGCACCTCGGGACAGTGGATTTCCTCAGCCTATGGCAGCGACATCACCATCCCCCTGTCCGGCACCATCCTGCCCCATGAGCATGTGCTCGTCGTGGACAATATGGATCCCGACACGCCTGATACCGACCCACCATTCCGGTATGTTTTGTCAAGTTGCCTGCTCGCACCCGAGATCAACCACATGCAGGAGGCCGAAGGGGAGATTGACAGTGGGAAGCCCGCGCCCCAGTCGAGTGACGAGTTCGAGACGGGGACCTGGGGGCCGACCGTCGTGGAGCTTCGGACGAACCCCGGCAACGACCTGGTCATGCGCTTCGTGGTAGTGGAAACCGGGGAATCGCCCTATCCGGATGAAGACGACCGCGACGACTGGCCTGAGCCAGAGAACTACTCCACTCAGATCACCGACCCGCGTCCGTGCTGGATGCGTGATCCGGACGGGGACGGCGTGTTCAGCCTGATGACGCCGGCAGATGGCCCCTGGGCCCTTGGAGGCCGGAACATAAAGGCCAGGACCTACGAGGATTGGGAGGACGGCACCAAGGCGGTGGATGCGCTCGCGTGGTTCAACGTGGATTGGGTCGGCACGGCTCGCGTCGCGACGGGCGACAGGTGGAACCTGCTCGATAACATTACGCACGCCTCGAACCTTCCCCCTGATACTGATAACGACGACAACCTGCTGCACAGCTTCCCCCCGGTGGCGACGTCAACCTCCGAGATGTACACGGGCGTCCCCGGACAGGAATCGAGAGTTATGAACGTCGGCCACATGGCCAACCCCGGCTGCCTCGGCTTCCTTCACTCGGCGGTTGAGTGGTGCACGCTGAGCCTCGGCGTCCCGGCCGCACCGGCCGGGTTCGGCGAAGCGGACCTGGTTTACCTGCGGAACTTCAGCGACTATCTCACCGGCCCGTTCAGCCCGTTCGAGAATGACGAGGACGACGACCTCGACGGCGCCGCCGATGACCGCGGCACGGACCCCGACGACCGCTTCGGGCCGGAGATACGGCGCCTCGGCCGCATCAACGTCAACACCGCTTCTGTTGCCGTCCTCAGGGGAGCCTTCAGCCGGCCGTGGCTCCAGAACATGTGGACCGGGGACACCGCGAGCACCCGCGCCGCCGCGCTGGCGGGCGCCATTGTGACCGAGAGGAACAACAACGGGCCGTTCAGCTCGGTTGACGATTTGTTCGAGCGGGTGCCGCAGATATTGCAGATCGATTTGGTGCAAAACGATATAGGGGTGACCCCCGGGGATGGTCGGCCGGACGACGGGGACTTTTACGACAATGCAACAGGCGCCCCTGTGCCAGATGGCTTGCCTGACTCGCCCAAGCCGAACTCCTTCCGCCGCGAGGCGATGGTCCGGTTCATGTATAATCTCCTCACCGTGCGTACTGACGTGTGGGGTGTGGTCGGGTCAGCGCGCCTGCTCGATAAGGACGAGAAGGTCATCGCGGACAGGGAGTTCTACTTCGTCCTCGACCGCTCTCGGGACCCGATACGGGTCATACTGAGCGGGACGCCTCCCTACTGAGTGGGCCGGGAGCGGGGCGTTTTCCCCCCTTGCTGTTCGGAGGCGGGGCACCTGAGGCAGGCTGATTCGGGTTTTGCGCCGTCCAGTCTCGGAGGATGTTGGGTGCCGGCAGGCGAGCATCAGAAGAGCTTCGTGTTGACCGTTGCGGAGTCGAAGCGCCTGATCGCCAGAGGCGTGGCGAAGAGCCCGCTCGTGCAAAGGGCCCTCCAGAAGGGCATCGTCGCCGTGGCGAAGGGCACAACTAATGGCTACATAGTGGAAGAGCTCACCGGTGAGGCGATTCAGAAGCCTCACTACTGCACGGGGACGACCCGGCCGCACGGCGCGCAGACGAGAGTGGAGATTGCCGACAAGCTGCCCGATCTGGTGCTGAGAGATGGTAAGAGATGGGAAGGACTCGCCGCCACTGAGGCGGTGGCGGAGATGAAGGCGGGCGACGTCTTCATAAAGGGCGCCAACGCCCTGAACTACGAGCTGGAGCAGGCCGCCATCCTCGTCGGACACCCCACGGGCGGCACCATCGGCGCTGCGCTCGGCTCCGTGGTGGGGCGCAGGGCAACGCTGCTGATTCCGGTCGGACTGGAGAAGAGCGTTCCGGGCGACCTGTACGAAACCGCCCGTAGGCTAACTGAGGTCGGCGGAGCAGGAGCCGGGCCCACGCTGTGGCCGGTTCACGGGGAGATATTCACGGAACTTGAGGCACTGGAGGTCCTCAGCGGAGTGGAGGCCCGGCCGATCGGCTCTGGCGGGATTCTCGGCGCTGAAGGGAGTGTGCGCATAGCCGTCTGGGGCAGCGCGGAACAGATCGAGGAGGTGGAATCCCTGCTGGGCGGCATTTACGGAGAGCCGCCGTTTGGGCAGCAGGCATGAGCGGCGGACGTCTTGTCTGCCCACGATGAAGGCTCTGTCCCATGCATGGATGCCGGGCCGGAGAGGCGCTAAGTCTTCGGACGGCCTGGCGTTCTGGGAGGAGCTTTGGCGGCAGAGATGGTCACGACAGGCGGATTAGGAGGAGGACAGATTTTCAAAGAATTGGGGCTTTACGCCTTGACAATCCCCACAGTTGTGATATATTGGGGTTGGTTTCAGCGGCGGACAATCCGACTTTCATCTTCGAGGTGGAGGGTTGAGTCATGAGGAAACGAGGTTTCACGCTGATCGAATTGCTGGTTGTGTTCGCGATAATCTCTATCCTTGCAGCACTCCTTATGCCAGCCCTGGAAGGCGCGCGGGAAGCAGCGCAACAGACAGCCTGCATAGCCAACATGCGACAGATTGCGATGGGCGTTGTTATGTACGAGATAGACAATTACGATGTTATACCGTATCACCGCATCGCAATGGTGCGCAAAAACACCCCGTGCCCCGGCTACGAAGATGAGGGTTCGTTGCCGGGAGGCGAGTCCACGATGGCCTATTGGCAGAATCAGATCTATCACTATGTCCCGGTGGATGAACTCTTTCTGTGCCAGGCCAAACAGGGGCAAACGGACTGGCTGCACCTCTTCTTCACGGGAGAGAGTAAGACTTACAGGCAGAGGATGATCCAGATGACGATCGAGGGCAGCGGTGATGACCTTGGCGTCTGGTCAGATTTCAACGCTGCGGGCCCCTATACGCCCAAGATCACATTCGTGAACACCTGCGGCCCGTGCACGCCGGCAGAGGAGCAGGATCCCGACAACGTTTGCAGTTACACCATGATATCTGAGGTGGACAGGCCGGGCAGATACTACGCCTATACGCACTTCGTGAGCAACCCATATCAGTCAATGGGCGAGTGTCTTTATCCGCCCTTCTGGCCTGGATTCCACGCCAAGTCGAGAGGACCCGTGGCGTTCTGCCTGGACCGCGGCAACACGCCGAGAGTACTTGGCCGCAACGGCTTTATCTTCCACGACTACCACATTGAATTCCAGGACTGGTTGGAGGCTCGTTGTTTGCATGAAAAGGGCATTCAAGCTGGGCCCTGCCCGTTGGCCCTGTGTTGCTATGGCTACGGCGGGGGCTATGGCGGCAAGGATGGTGGAGCGCATTGGACTGAGTACCCCATAAGTTTGCCGCCCGGCTGGTACAGTTGCGACAGATATGAAGCTTTCGTGGACTATTAAGCGTGACGTTCGGATGGCCGCGCCCTCGCGGGCGTATCCGCTTGTCCCCGCGGGGGCGTTTTGTCGCGACCGTGTCGGGGGTGGAGTTTCTCGTCCGCAATCGCAAGCCCTGCGAAGGAGAACATAGGTGCTGATCTGGATCCTTGTAGCCATCCTCGCGGTGGGAGTTGTCCTGTCCTACGTCAGGGGGGTCAAGAAGGGAGAGCGATGGGGCACGATGGGGGTCCTGTTGTGCGCGATCGGCCTCATCACGGTTCTGGGGCTGAAAGAGCTGAGCTGGGTCTTCGTATTCATTCTGGGGGCAGCGGTTGTCCTGTCCTACTTCGGGGGAGTCAAGAAGCGAGAGTCGTGGGGCACGATGGCGTTGCTGTTGTGCGCGGTGGGATTCCTCGCGGTCCTGGGGGCGAAAATGGTTTACGGGCCGGACGCGAAGATCAAGACAGGAGGCCAGGTGGTTGCAGCCCGCCAGCAGCAGGTGGCTGTGCTCATCGGAGAGGCGTTGAAGGGCAAGCTTGAACCGGGCAGCCGCATCTTGTTCCTCGGTGCCGATCTGGAGCGTTACTGGGCGATCTCCTTCGAGAGGGTGCAGGAGGGACTCTCGAAAGGGCTCGAGGACTCGAGCTGGGAGAACGCCGGCTACTGTCTGATGAGTGCAGAGCGGCGCAGCCCCGAAAGCATCTGGAGGGCCCCGGAGGGCTTCGATGCGCTGGTGTCTTTTGCGGGTTTCTATCCTGAGATGGAGGAATTGGACCTGTATCTGTGGCCGGACCCGCCGCTGGTGGCGGCTTATTTCCCGGCGAGGGGCGACCTTGACCAGATCCGGACGTGGCTGTCGGATGGTTTCCTTCGAGCTGCCGTCGTCAAGACCGAGCGGGGTTCCCTGAAACCCTATACGCCAGAGCAGCTTCCTCCGTAGGCGGGCCGGCCCCTCGATCGCAGGATTGGCCCCGTACCTCGGAAGGCGCCGTATGGGCAGGCCAATCACGAGCGTCATCAGCATTCGGGGCTTCGACCGGAAGGGCATCCTCTACGTGCTGGAGCAGTCGGGGAAGATGGAGCAGCGCCCTCACCCGCGGCTCCTGCAGGGCCACGTGCTCGGGCTCATGTTCGTAGAGGTTTCCACGCGCACGCGCCTGAGCTTTGCCTCCGCGATGATGCGCCTGGGAGGGCAGGTGCTGGACTTCGGGGACCCCGAGCGCTCATCCTTCAAGAAGGGAGAGGGGCTTTCGGATACGATACGCGTGATGGCGGGTTACTGTGATGTGATTGCGATACGCCATCCGTGGGAAGGGGCGGCACGGTTGGCCGCCGAGGTGTCCGGGCTGCCTGTCATCAACGCCGGAGACGGGGCCAACCAGCACCCTACGCAGACATTCCTGGACCTCTACACAATCCAGAAGACGCACGGCGGCATTGACGGCCTTACCGTAGGATTCCTCGGGGACCTGCGTTACAGTCGAACGGTGCAATCCCTGGCCGGGGCGATGAGCCACTTCGATTGCCGGCAGTGCTTCATATCGCCAGAGTCCCTGCGGGCGCCCCAGCACGTTCTGGAGGAGCTGGAGGAGCGCGGGGTTCAGCATGAGCAGTTCAGCGACCTCGGCGAGGTCCTGCCGCAGCTCGACATCCTGTACTGCACCCGCATCCAGGAGGAGCGATTTGCGGACAGGCTCGAATACGAGCAGGTGAAAAGCAGCTACCGCGTGGACCGGGCGCTCCTGGAGCACTGCGGCGTGAAGGAGACTCTGAGGATCATGCATCCCCTTCCGCGCGTGGACGAGCTGAGCGAGGATCTCGACGCTACGCCCTACGCCGTCTACTTCCAGCAGGCCCGCAACGGCATTCCCGTGCGGCAGGCGCTGCTGGCAATGGTGCTCGGGAAGCTTTGAGGATGGCACAGCAGGCCGACAGGCGTGAGCTCAACGTTTCGGCCATCCGGAACGGCACGGTCATAGACCACATTCACAGCGAGGCCACGTTCAAGGTCGCCGACATCCTCCAGGTGCAAGGCGAGCAGGACATGGTGCTGGTGGCGATGAACCTGGCCAGCAGCAGGTTGGGGAAGAAGGGCATCATCAAGATCGAGAACCGGGAACTGACCCCCGATGAGGTGAACAAGATCGCGCTGATCGCCCCCGAGGCCACGCTCAATATCATCAGTAACTTCCAGGTCGTGGACAAGGCGCGGGTGGAGCTGCCGGAGAGCATCGAGCGAATCGTGAAGTGCTTCAACCCCCGGTGCATCACCAACAACCAGCCGATCGTCACGAAGTTCGAGGTCATTGAGTCCAGCCCGCCCGCGTTGCGCTGCCTTTACTGCGAGAGGGTGATGCGCGGCGAGGACATCATCCTCAAGTAGCGCCCCTTTGATCGTATCCCCTGTCGAGCCGTTCCCGGGAGAACGTGTCCATGCCCTTGACGTGCGCAGACTATTTGGCAGGTTTACAAGCACCTCGCGCTGCTCAAGCAGACAGGCGTCGTCTGCCCGAATCCCCTCTTTACACCATCACCAGCTTGCCGAAGGCGGAGGTGTCGCTCCCGCCGTCCGGGCGCCCCGTCCAGTTGAGCAAGAACCCCCCATCCCCTTGCGGATCCTGGTACTGCACTGCCACGTCGAACCCGATTACAGCGGGCGGCGTATCTCCCTGGACGAACGCGCTCCACGGGATGGCGCAGTCCAGCCGGTAGCCGGTGCCGGTGCGCTCCCAAACGGCCTCGATCTCGGCGTTATTGCTCGTCTGCAGCTTCAGCTCTCCGTCGGGGTCCGCCGGGGGGGCCAGCATCATGCGCATCACTCCGTCCGTGTATTCTCCGCGCCCGAGCACGGAGGTGGCCCGGCCATCGAGGTAAATCCGAACGCAGCTCCCCTGCCCGCCGTCAGTAAGGCCGTCCTCGACGTCGGCGAAGAGGTAGAGGGTTCCCTCGTCGTAGGCCGGGACGAAGTCGAAACTCCGCCCCCGCAGTGTCTTGTTCGAGGCGTGGACCGGATGGGATGCGGCGGGAACGTGGATGGCGCCCACCCGACGCTCGGAGGCCCCAAGCGAGTGGCCTTCCACGCGCCGCGCTGCGGCGAGCATCTCGCAGAGGTGTTCGATCCTTTCGGTTTCGTCACGCTTTACGACGACGTCCAGGCTGTAGGCTTCGCTCGGATGTGGAAGCGCGATCTCGATGTCCTTGTGCTTTCGGGCGTAGGGTTTCATCTGGCCCACTTCGAACGCCTGCGGGCAGACTCGGTCCTCGCCGTGGGCCAGGAACCTCACGCTCGCCTTCTGGGGTTGGTCGGAGAAGTTCTTCAGGATGTAACGCAGCTTCAGCCGCAGCCTGCCTTCCTCCACTGAACCGCCGCGCAGTTCTCCCCAGCCCGTCGGGCCGCCGGTGCGCTCGTCGAACGCCCGTACCGTTTCCTGAAGACGTGTGGGGATGGGGATGTCCTGAGGGCACTTCTCCAGGCATTGGTTGCACAGAAGGCACAGCGCCGCTTTGCCGCCGAGCTGCCCGTAGCGCTCGCGGGCGTGCTCGGTCAACCCGAAGACGCGCTCCAGGTTGAGGGTCTCGAAGTTGGCCGGGATGTCTACGCCCGCCGGACACGGCATGCAGTAGTTGCAGCCGGTGCAGTAGAGGCCGGTGAGTTTCTTGCGCTCCTCGATGGCCCCCTCGATCCTCTCGTGGTCCTCTTCGGTTAGTTCGCCTGTTCCGGAGACCGTCTCGGCGTTCTCCTCGAGCTGCTGCATGGTGAACATGCCACTGAGGGCCACATTGACGTTCTTGTTGGACAGCACGAACCTCAGCGCCAGCTCCGGCGTGCTCTTGACCTCGCCAAGCAGTTCGGCCGCCCTTTCGCTAGGGTATCCCAGCCTCCCACCGCCCACCGGGCCCATGATCATTATGCCCATGCCATTCTCCGCAGCGTGGACGATGCCCTCCTCCAGGTGCCTGTCCAGCAGGTTGTACTGCACGATGATGGTATCGAACAGCCCTGTGTCCACCAGTTTCACAAGCTCCTCGTTCGGCCCGTGGAACGAGACGCCGATGTGGCGAATCAGCCCCTGCTCCTTGGCTTTCAGCATTTCCTGGTACAGGCCGCCCTTCCCGGCGACGCCCTTTTCGTATCTGTCGTAATTCATATCGTGGTGGTTGTAGATGTCTATGTGGTCGGTGCGCAATCTTTCGAGGCTCTGCTCCAGGTTCCCCCACCAAGTATCCTTGTCGTCCCTGTCGTAGTGGGGGTTCTTGGTGGACAGGACGATCTTCTCGCGCACGTCCTCCAATGCCTCGCCGATCACCCGCTCGCTGCCGCCGCCGCAGTATCCCACGCTCGAGTCGAACAGATTGATTCCCAGCTCGTATCCGCGGCGGAGCAACGGAATGGCCTTTTCGCGATCCACTTCGGTCTCGCTCTTCATCGGCAGGCGCATGCACCCGAAGCCGAGTCTGGAGACCTTCAGGCCGGTCTTGCCGAGGATTGTGTATTGCATGATATTTCTTTCCCTCAGGGCAGTTCGCCCCTGCGTGCAGCCCGGTCCTTCTCTGCAACACAACGCGTTCCGAGAGCCAACGCAACCTTCATTCTACGAGCGGCGCGGCAGGATTGCAAACGCACCTTGCGCGCGCCTGGCTGCGCTTTCACCCGAGCTGCTCGGCAGCCGCGTGCGGGTTGACTGCTTGTGCGGCTCGGAGGGATTTGCTAAGATTGAGGAGCATACGCGAGCGGGGTTTTGCCTTCAGTTGACGCTTCGCAGCGGGCGCCGCCGTGAGCGCTTTGGCGTGAGGCCACTCGCAGATGTCCCCGAAAAGCAGACTCAGGTCATATGCCATCGTGGTCCCCGTGGTCGTACTCATCGCGGCCCTCGTGGCCACGGTCGTCTTTCCCCCCCGGCCCAGGGTCGGCCTTCCGGGCAGCAGGGGCACCGTGCCCGGCACCGGGGATGCGGCGCCTGACGAGAACCCCGGAGGCCAGGAGTCGGGCCTTGCAGCATGGACTGCCTCTCCAGGGTCCCCGCCCCTCCTGATGAGGGCCGAGGACGTGGAGAAGCTCTATGGCAAGATGAAGCTGACCGCCGGTCCGGACAACGAGAACGTGCTCGATGATGCCGGCCGGCGCGCCAGCGTTGATTTCGTCTGGGTGGAGGACAAGGCCTGCGCCAAGGGCGAGGACCCTGCGGTGCACAGGGCACGGTTCGAGCTCGTTGTGGACGAACCCGGCACCTATTACCCCTGGGCGAGGGTTTGGTGGAAGGATTCCTGCGGCGATTCCCTTGCAGTGTCAATTCAACACCAGGATGACGAAGAGCCGACCAGATGGCAGATCACTGACGGCTCGCACCAGTGGTGGCACTGGCTGTGCCTGGCGGGCTCTGGCGGGGTGGAGCTCAAGAGAGGCACCTACGCGGTGGTGGTCGAGAACAGGGAGGACGGTGCCCGTCTGAGTCGTATCCTGTTTTCTCGCAAAGAGTACGAGAGCTACATGCCGTCGAGTCCTGAGGGCTGAGGCCGATGCGGAACGGTTCAGCAAGCCCACGAGGCGTCGCCCGGAACCGTTACCTGCCCGTTCTGAGCTGGATGCTCGTTCTCCTCGTCGTGGTGTTGTTCATCAGGTCTTGCCTCTTGCGGCCCTCCAGCGAGCACCAGAAGCGGGTTGCTTCTTTCAGCATGGCCCTGCGGCTGATTCGCGAGCATTATGCCGACGGGGTGGACGAAGCCTCGCTCCACGAAGCAGCAATGAAGGGGATGGTTCGCAGCCTCAACGATCCGTACAGCGCTTACCTGAACGCTTTTCAGGTGGAAGCGAGCGACGTTCTGACCGAGGGGCAGTTCGGCGGGGTGGGGATCGTGGTGAGCTGGCAGCAGGGGAGCGCCATCATCGTTGAGGTGCAGCAGGGCGGGCCCGCAGAGGCGGCAGGCGTGCGGCCAGGGGACCGCATCGTGGCGGTGGACGCACTGGATTGCTCAGAGATGCCTTTCCCGGAGTTGGTCTCGAGGGTACGCGGCAAGGTTGGCACAACGGTCAAACTTTCCCTCCAGCGTGCCGAGACCGGTGAGCAGGAGACGCTTCAGCTCACCCGCGTTCGCATCCTGATGGACAGCGTGAACTGGAAGAAGGTGGAGCCTGGCATCGGCTATCTCCGCATCAGGCAGTTTGACGGCCGTTGTGTGGAGAACGTGCGGAAGGGCATTGAGGAGCTTGGGGCCGGCAACGGGCTGAGGGCGCTTCTGCTGGACCTGCGCGGCAATACGGGAGGGCTGCTGGCCGAGACCGTGGCGGTCTGTGATCTGTTCCTCAGCGAAGGGGTGATCGTGCGCGCGGAAAGCCGGCTTGAGGAGCAGCAGAAGGTCTTTGAAGCGAGCCCGCAAGTTGCCCTCCCGCCTGAGGTTCCCATGGCCGTCCTGGTGGACGGACGGAGCGCAAGCGCCGCCGAGGTGATGGCGGGGGCCCTGCAAAGCCACGGCCGGGCCACCCTGATCGGCACCCGCACCTTCGGCAAAGGGGCCGTCAACCGCGTCTTTCTCCTGCCGGACGGCACGGGCATCGTCCTGACCGTGGCTCACTCCCCGGCGGGGCTAGGTCTGGTGGGGGAAGGCAAGGGCATCGAGCCGGACATCGAGGTCGGCAAACTGCCGCCTCCGCCCGCGGGCGAGGCCCTGGAGGAAAGAGAACGCTGGTTGAGCGACTACCAGGCCGCCCAGCAGGAGCAGTTCGACCGCGCGGTGGAGTTCCTGAAGTCCGAGGTTCCCTGAGAAGCTCTATCCGGAGACCCGTCAGTGGGGCAGCGACGCACCAAGATCGTCGCCACCGTCGGCCCTTCCTGCGCCGGGGAAGAAATCCTGGCCCAGATGGTCGAGGCCGGCGTGGACGTGTTCCGCCTGAATTTCTCGCATGGCACTCGCGCCGCCCATGCCCGCAGCGTCAAACTCATTCGCCGCGTGGCTGCACAAGCCCCCCGCCCCGTTGCAATCATGCAGGACCTCCAGGGGCCGCGCCTGCGGACCGGGAGACTGCGCAATCCTGAAGGGGTTCCTCTGCAGGCCGGGCAGAAGGTCACCGTCGTGCCCGGGGACTTTGCGGGGGATGCCCGGCGCCTCGCCGTCAGCTACGAAGGCCTTGCCCGTGACGTGCGGCAGGGCGACACGATTCTGCTCAGCGACGGCATGATTGAGCTTCGGGTCGTCGGCGTGGAAGGTGCTGAAGTGGGTTGCGAGGTGGTCGTCGGGGGCATGCTGGGTGAGCACCAGGGGGTCAACGTGCCGGGGGTTGACCTTTCGATCTCCGCGCCCACGGCGAAGGACCTGGCCGACCTTGCATTCGGGCTGGAACAGGGTGTGGACTACGTGGCCTTGAGTTTCGTGAACACGGCCGACGACGTGCGGCGACTGCGCCAGGAGATGGGCCGTTGCGGGGCCCCGCCGGGGCTTCCCATCATAGCCAAGATCGAGCGCCCGGGGGCGGTGGATCGCCTGGAGGCCATACTGGAGCAGGTGGGAGGCGTGATGGTGGCGCGAGGCGACCTCGGCATCGAGATGCCGACGGAGTCGGTGCCGATCGTGCAGAAGAAGATCATCGCCGCTGCCAACGACGCCGCTGTGCCGGTCATCACTGCCACTCAGATGCTCGAGTCAATGGTTCACCACCGTCGGCCCACCCGGGCAGAGGCGAGCGACGTGGCCAATGCCATCCTCGACGGCACGGACGCGGTGATGCTGAGTGCTGAGACCGCCGTGGGGGAGCATCCCGTCGAGACGGTGAGGGTGATGGGGCGCATTGCGGAAGAGGCGGATGGCTTGCTGACACGCAGGCCTCCGGGAGGTCCCCACCTGGCCGGGAACGAGGCGAGCGCCCGCCAGCAGGCCCTCGCCGCCGCAGCCTGCCGGGTGGCTGCCGAAGTTGGGGCCAGCGGCGTTGTGGCCTTCACGATGACGGGGGCCACCGCCCGCTTCGTATCGCGGCAGAGGCCGGCGCTTCCGGTCTATGCCCTTACGCCGAACGAATCCACCTATCGCCGCCTTGCGCTGCTGTGGGGGGTGCGTCCGATACGGCTCCATCTGTTCGGCAGCACCGATGAGATGATTGAGCGCGGCGAGGCGCGGCTTCTGGAGCTGGGCCACGCGCGCGTGGGCGATACGATGGTCTGCGTGGCCGGGCCCTCAACCACCACCCCCGGCGGCACGGACATGCTGAAGATACAGTATTTTGACGGGAAAAACCCGTATGTAGAGGGCCGCAGTGGCTGATGGCACCGGGCACCGCGGGCCGCAACTCGTGCCAGTTGGGAGCAAATGCCGATGAAGAAAAGCTCGCTGGAACTTCTCAAGAACCTGAGCGAACTGGATGGTGTGTCGGGATTCGAGGAGCAGGTGCGCAGCTTCATGCGTTCGCAGCTCGAAGGGCTGGTGGAGTTCGATTCCGACAATCTGGGCAGCCTTGTCTGCAAGAAGACTGGCACGGAAGAGCGCCCCCGCATTATGATTCCGGCCCACATGGACGAGATCGGTTTCGTTGTGAAAGACCTCGACAAGACCGGATGCCTGCGCTTTGCCCCCCTGGGCGGATGGCTCGACCAGGTCATCCTCGGCCACGAGGTCGTCGTCCAGACCCGCAGGGGCGAGGTCCCGGGGGTGATGGGCTGCACACCCCCGCACCTGATGCCCAAGGAGGAGCGGGACAAGCTGATAAAGAAAAAGAAGATGTTCATTGACGTCGGCGCAAAGGACAAGGAGGCCGCCGAAAAGATGGGCATCCGCATCGGGGACCCTGTCGTGCCCAGGCAGGAGTTCGTGCGGATGAAAAATGACCGCTACCTCATGGGCAAAGCCTTCGACGACCGCGCGGGCTGCGCGCTGGTGATAGAGCTGCTGAAGGAACTGCAGGGCATCAATCATCCCAACAGCGTCTACGGAGTGGGCACCGTGCAGGAGGAGGTCGGCACGCGCGGCGCCGAAACCTCGGCCGAGGTGGTCAACCCGGATTTCTGCCTGGCGCTGGACGTGGGCATAGCCACTGACGTGCCCGGCATCGAGG
>JAUWZH010000177.1 GCA_030615435.1 Candidatus Brocadiaceae bacterium
GAGCAGAACACGCGCAGCAGCTCCCGCACGAGTCGCTGTGCTTGTGATCCAGCTTGATCGTAGCTTTCCCAACACTGACCGAAACGACGGTTCCCGTGTCTTCCAGGTATTCCATTGGCCCTCTCCCTTTGCTTTCCTGATACGATGAAAGAACGGCGCCTCGCTATTGTACTGGACTGAGGGTGCTTGTGCAACGCTTCCGGGGCTCTGCCTATTGCCCATACCGCCTCCTGATGACATGCAGCCTGGCGCCGCGAATATGCGAACTGGCCGCCCCGGCGACCCTCATGCCCACAGCGCCGGGATCTTCAGGGAAACCTCATTACGGCGTGTCGGCCCTGTGTTCGAGGCGACAGGGAACCAGCCGGTTCACCCCACTCTACTGCCCGAGCACCCGGCTCCCTATTCTCACCGTTTCAGGCAGTTGCTCTTTGCCCAGAGCCCGAAACCCGGAGCGCGGCAATCTCATGCGGATAGTCCTCACACCGCCAAGAGCTGAGACGATTCTCGAGCGCCCGCCCAGCAACGAGACCTCGTCCCAGCCTCGCGAAGAAACAGAATGGGCGCCGACAGCAGGGCCTCACATCTAGACATACCTCAATGCGCGGGCGGGTGCAAATTGCGGTTCGGCAGATTTGAAAACCCCGCGCCGCCGTTGTATATTGGAGAAGTTGAAATTCGTCTCCTGGCCGCTGCTGGCGGTCCTTCGAGTAAGGAGAACTGGCCGATGAGGCGTGCAGTGTGGCTAGGCGCGTTCGCACTGGCGGGGCTGAGTGTCGTTGCGAGGGGCGCCCCTGCCCCAGATGAGCCGCAAAGCCCTCGGGGCCGCTTCCTGGAACTCGGCGCCCGAATCGCCCACGCCGAGAGCAATGCCCCTTTCAGGTCCGATGCGCTGACAACGCTTGCGATCAGCTATGCGCAAGCCGGTCGGCACGATGAGGCGAAGGCAGCCATTGACGCAGCGTTTGGCGACGAAAAGGTCCCCTTCGTGCGGGGGTCGCGGACCGAGCAGGTTGGGAAGCGGCTCGTGGAAGCGGCTGCGCTGCCGGAGGCCCGTTACGCCCTGGGGTTCCTGGGACCCGGCGGGGCTAGAGCCCGTTTGCTCGGCATGATTGCGAGCGTCGAAGCGGAGAAGGGACGAAGCGAGGCAGCCGTCGAAACCCTGCTGGCGGCCTGCGAAGAGGCCGCACAGATGGAGGATGAGGCTCAGATGGCGCAGACTCTCCGTGCGCTCGGGGAAGCCTGCGGGGCCCTCCAGCAGGCTCCCGCTGCACAGCACCTGATGGAGGAGTTGATCGCACTGGCGCAGCAGCTACCCGAGGCGGACCGGCAGAGATGCCTGGAAAGCCTCGCTTCTTCAGCCAATGGCCTCGGCCTGTTCGAAATTGCCGGGGAGGCCGCTCGGGCGGTGACAGGTCCCGATGCGAGGGCAGGGATTCTCCTCGCCCTCACCCGCCAGAGCCGGAAGGGCGGCAAGGCCGAGGAGGCGGTTTCCTTCCTGCAAGCCGCAGGCGAGGCGGGCGCTGCCTGCGAGGAGGCGGTGGACCGCGCCCGGCACCTCGCCGAGGTGGCATACGCCTACGGCGAGGTCGGCCGCAAGGGCCCTGCCGAGGAAGCCCTGGAGCAGGCGCGGCGTGCGGCGCAGCAGGCTGCGGAGTCCCGGGCCCTGGACGAGGTCAGGATGACGATGGTCAAGGCCTGGCTGAAGGTGGATCGGGTGGAGGAGGCCCTGCTGGCTGCCGAAGGGCTCCGCAGCACTACGAAAAAGGCCGTGGCTCGGACCGAGGTCGGCAGGTACTACGTTTCAACTGGGCAGCAGGACAAAGCAATAGAACTCGCCCGAAGCCTGCCGGGGCGCCTCGCCGTCGTTGCGTGCCTGAGGTCCATGGCCGTGGAATGGGCCAGAATGGGAGAATACGAGCGGGCCCGCAAGCTATTAGAGGAGATCGACGTCTCCTCCTTCCGCGTCAGGGCCCTGGACGAACTGGCCCGCGAAGCCGCCCGAAGGGGCGACCTGAGCGTCGGGCTTGAGTTCGCTGAAGCGATCGAGAACCCGGGGCGGCGCGATACGGCCATTCGGTTTATGTTGCGCGCGTATGCGGAGTCTGCTCCGCCCGAACAGCTTCTCCGCAACGTGGAGGAGTTCGGCAAAGCAGCGCGTAAGATTCGCAAGCCCATCGAGCAAGCCCGCGCCCTCTACGAGGGGGCAAACGCCTGCCTTAGGGCGGGGCAGAAGGAACCGGGGCTGCGTCTCGCACGCGAGCTCGTGGGCATGAGAGGCAGCGGTGGGTTCACCGACTTCAGCCTTGGTTTTGACGTGGCTGCACTGCTGGGGCGACTGGGTGACAAAGAGACCGCGCGGAAGATCGCTGCTGAGAGCCTTGAAGAGGTCAGGCGCCCGTCCTGCAGCAGCTGCCAGCAGAGGGATCTTCAGGCCGCGTGCGGTAAATTGCTTGCGTTAGGGCTGCTGGACCCGGCAGCGGAATGCATCCGCGAGCTGGGGCACGGTTCAGAAGGATTGTCGTGGCTGGTGGAAATCGCCGAAGGGTACCTGGAGCGAGGGCAGCCAGAGGAAGCCCGCAGGGTAGCCGGCGAGATACTGGATTGGGCCGTGCGCGCCGACCATGCAGAACTGCGCGTGCGCACACTGGCCTCGCTGGGGGCGCTTTACGAGCAGGCCGGGTTCACGTGGGGAAAGGCCGAGAGACAGGCCGCCGACTCAATCCTCAAGGGCTCCAAGCCCGCCCTGAGGGTGCCTCAGGCTGGCAAGGGGCGCGCCAAACTCCTGTATTTCTACACCCCAACCTGTGCTGACTGCCAGAGGGTCAAGCCCTTATTGGACAAGGTCAAGGAGCTCTCCAAGGACGTCTCGATCCGCCAGTTGGATCTCTCGGACAGGGACGCCATTCAATTGAACAAAGGGCTGAGCATAGCAATGAGGCTGCCCCTGCGCTCCCAGGTCGTTGCTCCGGCCGTCTTTGGGGCCGGGGGAGCCCTGGTGGCCGAACAGATCACCCTGGAGGCACTGAAGCAACTGATCGCTTCCTCGCGCGGCCGTCCCGTGCTCTGGGAGACCGACCCGCTGCTGGTCAAGGTGGGAGGCAAGGCCATGAAGGGCGCCTACGAGAACCTCACGTTTCTGGTTGTCCTGGGGGGCGGGCTGGTAGATGGCATCAATCCGTGCGCCTTTGCGGTGATCATCTTCTTCGTCACTTACATGGCGTTCGTCGGCAAGACAAAGAAACAGATCGCACTGGCGGGGATTTACTACACGGCGGCCGTTTTCTTCACGTATCTGGCGATAGGGCTCGGCCTGAGCAAGGTCTTCGAGTGGGGCCATGGCTGGCCGATCATAGGGCGGCGCATCCTCTACTTCGCCATGATGGCACTGCTGCTGGTGGCCGCGGTGCTGAGCTTCGTGGACGGCGTGAACTGCCTGCGCGGGCGGGTGGAGAATGTCAGGCTCAAACTGCCCGACGCAGCGAAGAGGAAGATCCACCGCGTCATCACGAAGCAGTCGCGCCACGGACTGACGATATTCGGCGCGCTTTCCATGGGAATCGTGGTTGCTCTGCTGGAGTTCCCCTGCACCGGCCAGATTTACGCCCCGATCGTCATGTACATCTCGCAGGAGCCGGCCAGGGCCTTCGGGTGGCTGGTGCTCTACAACCTGTGCTTCATCGTGCCGCTGCTGATCATCTTCCTGTGCGTTCTGTTCGGCGTGACGAACAAGCAGCTCACCGCCTTCTTCCAGCGCCACATCGCCAAGACGAAGTTCGCACTGACAGCGCTCTTCGTCGGGCTGATTGTGGTGCTCGTGCACACCATGTTGCGCCACATGTGATGCCCCCACAGCAACGTGGCTGAGCCGTCCCTCTGCAAGGGCCGCGCGAGAAGCGAGCGCAGCCGTGGTGAGAACACAGGCGAGACACCTCGGACAACCCGTTCGGCCCAGAGGTCCCGGATGGGCTCAGCAGACCCGCCCCTGTGGCACACGGGTTGCCGGTCCGGCGTCAGGTTTGCTGCGGTCGGCTCCTTGCGGCGAGGTCCGCCAGGGTAACGCTGGACAGAAAGTCGCGCCGGGCCTCGGCCAACCCCTCGCTCAGCCAGTTTAGAGCGCTGCTGTAAGGGCTGTGGGCGGGCCGGCGACTCCGATGTCCCCTGTTGTTGGAAGCAACCGCGTCCATCACTTCCGCCGCGCTGATAAGCTCAGGGGGGCGCATCAGCCGGTAGCCTCCTGTGGGCCCCCGGGTGCTGCGCACGAGCATCCGCGCTTTCAGGAGCAGCAGAAGCTGTCCGAGGTACTTCGCGGGGGCGCCCGTGCGGCTGGCGATCTCCCGCGTCTTCACGGGGGCGCTCGCCGGGTGATGTGCCGCGAGGTCAACCGCCGCAAGCAAGGCGTACTCGACTTTGCTGTGGAGCCTCATTGAGGCAATTCTCCCCGACGCGCGCAACCGCAGAGCCAGACTACAAGCGCAGGGCACTAATGTCAAGCAACTTGCTGGGAATTCGACGGACTGCCCCGCGCTCAGTTGACGGGGAGAGGTTTTTCCCCTAAAAGGTCAGACGGCGTCCTGGTCTTTTCGGCTGCGGCTCGGAAAGGGATCCTATGGCGCGTTCCGAGACGACGGGGTTCGCACTGGGCGTGCTGGCGGCGCTTCTGTGGAGTCCTCACTTCCACGCGGTCGCCGAGGCCGTCGGAGGAGCAACGTCGGCCCTTGTCTTTCACTTCTACGTGGTTTTCTGGGCCGCTGTCGCCTGCCTCCTGGTGCTGCTTGCCACCGGGCGGCTCGAGGAGCTCTCGGTATTTCAGCGCCGGCAGACGAGCTTTCTGCTGCTCGTGCTGACGGGGGGCTACGGATTCTGGCTGCTGCGGGCGCTTGCCGTGGAGCGCAGCGCTGCCGACCCGTCGGACGTCCACATCCTGTTCTACTCGGCGCCGCTGGCGCTGGGTCTGCTGAGCCTGCCGACCCGGGAGGGCGCCCGCGGACGGCAGGTGGCGGCGCTGGTGCTCGGGTTTGTGGGCTGCATCATGATTGTGGCCCGCCCCTCGGGGGCGCAGGGAGAAGCGCCCGGCCCGGGGCTGGGAGTGGGCCTGGTGGCCGTCGGCGCGGCGGCGTGCTGGGCGGCGTTTGCGCTCGCCGCGCGGCCGCTCGTCAGGGAGGAGAAGGTGCTGCCCGTCGGCGGCGCGCTCTGGAGCATCGGCGCGGTGTGTCTGCTGGCGACATGCCTCGCCACCGGGGACAATATTCTGGCCATTACCCGGACGGCACTGTGGACGAGCATGTGGCTGGGGGTGGGTACCGTGGCGCTCGCCTTCGGGTGCTGGTTGAAGTGCCTGTCCCAGATGCCGCCGGCCTTCGCGGCCCCGCTCTGGTACCTGGCGCTGGTGTTCGGCGTCCTGCCGGCATCCCGGCTGGCGGGGGTCCGCCCCGGCTGGTGGACGCTGGGCGGGGTGGCCCTCATCCTGGTGGCCGTCTACTTCGGTCGCGGGGCGGGGGGCCGGACCGAAATGACGATGAGCGACCTGATACGCGGAGGGCCCGCGAGGCTCTAAGTATGACTCCTACGGCGAAGCCACGGTCACCGTGCAAGGCGGCCACTCCGCCACAGGCAACCCCTACCTCTTCCAGGGCCGCCGCTGGGACACAGAAGTTGACTTGTATTACTTCC